>JBNKLH010000034.1:0-8934 GCA_050292255.1 Candidatus Altimarinota bacterium
AATGTGGGACTTATCCTCGTATCAGGAGGAGTAGCAACCGGAGCACGTGCTTTGGCGACGAAAGGACTTCAGGCTACGACCCGGGGAACCCGAATGATGAACTGGGGAGCAAAAGGATTGAAAGTCGGAAAATTAGGAAAAATCACTCGTGGAGGTGTACTTGCCGCTATGGGAGAAGGAGCTATTTTCCACGAAACAGAAAATCTCCTCGTACACGGAGGAGAAGGTTCTCTCTCAGAACATGCTCGTGGAATCCTTATGAGTGGATTGATGTTTAACCTCTTCCGAGGAGGAAATGCTGTATATAACAATATCGCCAACAGAGCGATGTCATCTGGAAAACGAATTGGACGATTTATGTCGAAACCAAACCGATGGAAAGATATCCGAACCGCACCAGGTTTTGGAAAGAAATTAGGAACCGCTGGAAATGCTCTCGGGAATCGTCTCATGCGAGTGACGGGAGAAACAATTCCATTCCATGTGATTAATGGAACTGTCACCGGGATCTCTACGGGTGAATGGAATGCGCTTACTTCTGGAACGGAGCTAAGTAAAAACTGGACAACGTTGATGCTCTTGGGATTGTTGCCACGAGGAGCCAAACAACCAAGAAATTCCTCTTCACGAAAAAGAAACGCCTATGATCTAAAGCAATACTACGAGAATACTACATTTGGAGAACAACAAATTTCTCTTAAAAATCCAAGAAAAATTGTTCGACTCACTCAACAAAAAGAAGTGATCGTAAATGAAGCCAAAAGAATGGGGAAAGATGAATCTAACTTCTTAAAATCACGAACCCCTGAAAACGGAGGTATCGGATCTAAAAGCTACAAATCCCCAAAAGAATATATCAATTTAATGAAACAAAAATACACAGATGCTATAGGAAAAGCCCAAAAACAAGTCGATACAAATCAAACAACTCTTGATAACTTAACCGCTAAAAATGCAGAGCCTGCCCAAATCAAAAAGGCGGAAGATATTTTGGAAAAATCTCAAAAACATCTTGCTGAATTAGAAACAGCACAAGCCGATTATCACAAAATGATTGGGAAAAACGGAGACCCCAATCTCGCACAAAAAAGTTCTGCTGATGAAATTTTATCAGACAAATATTACCAGAATCTCGCCAAACCCAAATCTCCAACGCTTGATAATATGGAATTGAGAAGCCTTTCTATTGGAGATCTTCGAAAAAAATATAACGCTTATAAATTCGATAAAACACAATATAATTTTGAGCGACACACAATGAAAGATGGAACCAATAGTGGTGTCACAATCGAGGGAAATGCATATAAAAGAAAACAATTGGAAGTCATCAAAGCACAAGAACTTATCATCAGACAAGCAGAGGCAAAAGGAGTGAGCCGTAAAGATTTTCTCGAAAGCATTGGTGGATCTCAAACTCCTCAAATGCGTTACCAATTATTAAAAAAATCGTATGAAAATGATGTCACAAGAAATGAAGCCATTTATAAAAACCATGAAACAAAATTGCAAGATTTGAAAAATGAGCTTGTTACTCTCAAGCAAACACTCAATCCATCTCCTACAATTTTAAGTAAGATTCAAAGCAAGGAAAATGGAATTATTCAAAGGGAAACATGGCGGAACGAGGCAAAACAAAAATACGATCAGGCAAAACAAGAACTGCAAAACTTCGAGGATATTTCCAAAGAAGTGTTTGGTACCAAGTATGCAAATGAAATAACAAATTAGTTTTCATACCTTGTTTCTAATAGCCCCCTCTACCAAGGGGGTTTTTTGTACATCAACTCTGATTTTTTACTGAATATATACATTGATTTTAAAAGAAAAATTTGCTAAAATAAGGAGATTAAGTATTTTCTCGCCCATTAGGATTTAAACATGAAAAAACTCTTACAACGTATTAACTGGAAACGAGTCGATGTCATTCTTGGAATCATCGTCGTGATTGTATTGATCGCTATCTTTAAGCCAAAGAACACAGACGAAACAAAGGCTGAAGAAGTTGTTCAAAAAAAAGCAGTCGAAACCGTCTCTTTCGGACATTGGGAACCAAACGGACGACGGGAAGTTCTTGCCACCGTCGAAGCATCTGGAGAATTTGATATTTTGGCAGAAGTGAATGGAACCATTGAAGATATATTTGTGGCCATCGGTGATCATGTAGAAAAAGGAGACCTCCTGGCTACATTTACACAATCAAATGACGCCACACAAATCTCATACGAAAACGCACTTGTTTCACTTCAATCTACACAAGCCTCTGCCAAAAACAGTGTCTTGTCCGCTGAAATTGCACTTGAAACCGCCAAGAGAGCACTTGAGCAAACAAAAAATACTGAAAATCAAAGCTACTCTCAAACCTACGACACGTTGCGAACACGAACTTATAATTCTCAAACGGTGCTTCAACAAACCATCGATTGGGCAGACCGAACGCTCGGCGTTGAAAACTTTCAGTTTGAAGTCGACTTTGCGCGTGGTCAAATTGGTTCCAATAATTCACTATTGAAACAAACTCTTAAAAATAAAATCCAAGAACTCGTACGTGCCCGAGAAGGATTTCAAACGACAAAAACAGATAGTCCTGGAGATATTCTCTGGTTTGCTGAACGAAATCTTGGATTGCTCAAACAAACACAATCTATGGTGCGTGATCTCGATACATTAATCCGACAAACCCCAATACATGCAAACTTTACCTCCACTACACGTGATGGGTTTCAGAGTGCTGCAGAAGGATATTCTGTAAATATTGCCAATGAAGTATACACGCTCGAAACTCTTATTGAGAGTGCAAAATCTAGTAGCGAAGGAAACGAACTTTCTATCTTGGCGGCAGAAAACCAAGTAAAAAACGCAGAAGCCGCTCTTGAACTTGCAAAAGCCAGCGCCAGTGCACAAGTATCTGGTGCACAAAGTCAGTATCGATTGGCAGAAAAATCTAAGAAAAACCTCAATGTGTATGCTCCTTACGATGGGACTATTTCAACAGTATTTATCAACCCATACTTCCAAGTAGCTGCCGGAACTCAACTTTTCTCATTTGTTTCTGACAATATTGGGAAATATGTGTGGGGATATGTCACTACTGAAGAATTTCATCGAATGGAAACACATCCTGAAGAAATTAAAATTCAGCTCGAAAACGGATCCGTAATTTCTCCAGATACCTCATACATTTCTTCTCGAATGGATTCTGATACACAAAAAATGGAAGTCCAACTCTCCATCACAGATCCATGTGAAAAAACCGAAGAAGAACAGTGTGAATTCACCGCTGTTGGATCATTGGCACGGATTATCTTGCCAGCCAAAAATGGAGTTTCTACTCTTTTGCCCATCTCATCTATTAGCTTTGAACCCGATGGCGCAGAGGTGTTTGTAGTAAAAGATGGGAAAGTAGAACGACGAAAAGTAACTACTGGAAAAATCGTCTCTGATGCACTCGAAGTACTATCTGGACTTGAGATTGGAGATGACATTATTACCTACCGAAAACGAGTACATGCCGGAGAATTGGTAGAACTAAAACAATAACATGCAGAAAAAACTCTCAGGATTCTGGACCATTTTTATGGATCGCTTTCGAGTAACGATCTTGCTCCTCCTCTTTATCTTGGTGGCAGGAAGTATTGCATTTAAAGAAATTCCTCGGGAAACCGAACCTACCATTGAAATCCCAATGGCCGTGGTCACCACTGTTTGGCCAGGAGCTTCTCCCCTCGATATGGAGAAACTCGTGACAAATAAAATCGAGCAAGAAATCAAAGGACTTGATAATTTGGAAGAATACACTTCTACTTCTCGTTCCGGGATTTCTATTATCACCGTTGAATTTGATGTGGATTCTGATCGAGAAGCCAATCTTCAAAAACTACGAGACAAAATCAGTGATGTGGAAACCGATCTTCCTGATTCTTTGCCTGATAATCCGCGGATCCAGGAGGTGAGTGTCTCAGATACTCCCGTTGTGAAAATGGTTTTATCTGGAGATTTTGCCTGGTCAGAGTTAAAAACCTTTGCGGAAATTCTTGAAGATGAATTCGAAGGAATTACAAAAGTAAAAGAGGTAAACGTGATCGGAGCTCCTAATGATGAATTTCACGTCATTTTGGACCCTCTCAAACTGGAGATCCAACACCTTGATGTAAGCAGCGTTCTTCAGAGCATTCGGGCCAATCATCGAGACATGCCGCTTGGTGTTTTGAACGTAGATGGAGAAACTATTGAAGTAACAGTGCGTTCTGAATTCAAAACAGCGACCCAACTTATGGAATTGCCTATTAAGGCAGATGGAAACACAATTGTTAAAATCGGAGACATCGGAGAAGTTCGACGGGAATTTGAAAAATTTGAAGTCGAAACCTACTTTTCTGAAAAAGATAAAGCTTATCCTGCCGTAGAGATTGACGTGATCAAAGCCGCGGCCTCAGGAAACGTAATTAAGATGGTAGACAGTGTCTACGGAAAATTAGAAGAACTCAAGGACCGAGGCGTGATTCCGCGATCACTACGCGCAAGCGTAACCTTTGACCGAGCCAAAGAAATTCAAAAAGACCTCGATACGCTTATGAATTCAGGAGGACAAACATTGGTCCTCATCGCAATCGTAATGCTCGTCTTTGTAGGATGGAGAGAATCTGTATTAGCAGCGCTCGTTATTCCCCTCTCTATGCTCATTGCCATTATGGTACTGCATTCTATGGGACGGACATTCAACGGAGTTTCCCTCTTTGCACTCGTACTGGGGATTGGGCTCCTAGTGGACAATGCCATTATCATCGTGGAAGGAATCAATGATGCTATTCATGAAAAGAAGCTCTCTCCTCGTGAAGCAGCATTGCATACACTCCAAACATTTCGATGGCCTATCATTTCAGGAACGCTTACAACCGTGTTTGCATTCCTGCCTATGTTATTCTTTATCACGGGAATTAGTGGACAATATATCAGTGTGATTCCGATCACAGTGACCGCTGTTCTTGTCGCTGCACTGTTTGTGGCATTGTTGATGTTACCAGCTGTTTCTGTACGATTTTTCGAATGGATCCCGGCTAAAGGACATAAAGAATATCCAACATTACGAAAAATTCAGGCTTGGTACGATCGAACAATGACTGGAATTCTCGCCCGAAAATGGAAAGTATTTGGGGTTCTTGGAGCTTCCTTTGTAATATTTCTCCTTTCTTTTGGATTAGTACTCACAAAACAAGTTCCGGTGGAAGTGTTTCCTTCCACAGACTTTACGTTCTTTACGGCAGAATTCGAATTTCCAAAAGGAACAAACCTCTCTGAAACCAGAAAACTCATTGATCCGTTAAGCCAGGAACTTCAGAAATTCTTCGAACCTCATTCACTTAAAGAAGACGGTGAAAAAGAAGTATGGCTTAAAAATTTCGTATTTACAGCCGGAATTTCTCAGGACACAAATGAAAATAATATCGCTGAAGAAAGTATTCTCGGTCTCACGATTAACCTCACCGACGAAGATCTTCGGAATGCTAAATCTTATGAGATTATGCCAATCATGGAAAAGGAATTGAAAAAAATAATTCCTGCACATGTAGAAACGACGTTTAGTGAGATGAAAGCCGGACCTCCGACTGGAGCCGCTCTTGAGGTTCGTATCGAAGGAGATGATATCAATCATATAAAGGTCTTATCTGACAATCTCCAAGAGGATATTGAGAAAATGCCAGGGACATTAAATGTTCGAGATACCAGCGCAGAACGAACAACACAGGTAACCTGGAATTTTGATCGGGAAAAAATGACCCGTTTGGGACTTACGCCGTCTCAAATCCTGGAAATTCTTCGATCGGCCGTAAATGGATCTACGGCTATTAAAATCACAGAAGGAGATGATGAAATCGACGTAGATGTCCGTATGGATTGGACTGGAGACCGAAAATGGCGAGATCCGGAATCATTGGATTATCTCAATCGAATTTCGATTAAAACTCCAAGCGGAAAATTCGTCACGCTCGAACAAGTTGCAACCCCAAAAATTGCCGCTGAATTTTCAGAAGTAAAACACCGAGATGGAATGCGAATTATTTCAGTGAAAGCTGACATGGAAAAAGGACTCCCTGTCTCAACTATTGAAAAAGATATTAAACAAGCCATCAAAAAACTAGAACGACTTCCCGGTGAACGAGTAGAGATCGGAGGAGATAGTGAAGAAGGAAACAAACTCATGGGACAATCTTTGAAAGCAATGGCTTTTGCATTGCTCTTGATCCTCGTGATCTTGGTCGCTCAATACAATTCGTTTTATCAATCATTCGTTACGCTCGTCCTTATCCCACTCTCCCTCACCGGAGTATTTATCGGATTCTGGTTATCTGGACGAACAATTTCATTCCCAACAATGATCGGTATCGTATCTTTAGCGGGGATTATCGTGAATGATGCCATCGTGCTGATCGATCAGATCAATCACAACCTCAAACAAGGTCTACCATGGCTCCGAGCCAACATTGAGGCGGCCAAAACTCGACTCCAGCCAATCTTCCTCACGTCTGTCACGACGGTGGTGGGAATGATCCCATTATCACTTTCTGACGAAATGTGGGGAGGACTCGGATTTGCGATTGTATACGGAATGGTACTTTCTACGATCCTGACATTGCTTTTGATCCCGTGTTTCCTGACCGCCGGAAAAATCACTTCTCGATCTTTACGAAATGGATGCCGAAAGATGAAATGTTTCTTTGTACAGAACGAAGAGTAGGCATTGACTTATCACAAAAAACAATTAAAAGAAGTCTGTAAAATATTCGATTCAGCACGAATACGAAGATTTTCATACGGTCAGTTCTTTTCGGTTTCAGATGTTTTTGATGGATAGATTTTCTATTTCGTTGTGCTTTTGATGTAGCCAATCAAGAGTAGAGCGAAATAGTTAATTATTCACCAAAAAGAAAATAATTATGACAACAACAATTTTTATTATCATTGGTTTGGTATTGGGCCTAATATACGTTTATTCAGGCCAAAAACCTTCATTTGGTCGCTTCGTCATTCTTGCATTTGTTTCAATCCTTACTGCGACAATTGTTCATTACGGATTCTTTCCTGAAATGGACAATAAAACGCCGTTCCTATTAATGTTAGGAATCTACTGCATTACAGGTAGTGGCCTGGAGCTATCAGGAGTTCGAAAAAGACAGGCTAAGAGACGAGAAAATCGAAAAAATTTTGATACATTACTAGATAATGCGATCCAAGGTTTAACGAATTGTAGTTTGCCTAATGACTGACCAAAAAATCCACTGCAAGCAAATGCGAACAGTGGATTTTTAATATCTCTTTTTTGAGGACTACTTCTTTTTTAAGAGGTCCCGGATCTCTTCCAACAGTACTTCTTGCTTTGGTGTAGGAGCCGGTTTCGCTTCTTCTTTTTTGTGAAGTTTATTAATCCCTCGCACCATCATAAAGATCACAAACCCCAGAATGAGAAATCCCACCACATCATTGATGAATTGACCGTACGAAATCGTTACCCCTTCTATTGTGTCCGTTTTTGCGACCAAGACATATTCCAGATTTGAAAAATCAACTTTCCCAATTAAATAGCCAATCGGAGGCATAATGATATTGGCAATCAAGGATTTTACGACCGTCGCAAACGCCGCCCCAAAAATAAAACCGACTGCCATATCCACGGCATTTCCTTTGATGAGGAAGTTTTTGAAATCTTTTAACATGTGAAAATAGTGAAGAATAGCTCCAGTATAAACGGAGGGACTCGCCAATGACAAGTCCCTCTCAATTTCAAAATATTCGTTCTTCCTATTTCGGATCGATCAGATCAAATCCACACAATGGTCGTAATGCTTCCGGAATAATCACAGAACCATCTGCCTGTTGTCCGTTTTCGATGATTCCAATGAGTGGTCGTGAAGACACGGCCGTTCCATTTAAGATATGAACAAATTCGTTCTTTCCGTCATCGGTTTTGTATCGAATGTTGAGACGTCGTGACTGGAAGTCCGTACAGATCGATGTAGATGTCATTTCCCGGTATTGGTTTTGTCCTGGCAACCAAGCCTCGAGATCGTATTTTTTAGCCGCAGAGATCCCGAGATCTCCACAACACACATTCACTACTTGGTAGGGCAAGTTCAATGCTTTGAGAAGGTCTTCTTCGACTTCTCGGATCAATTCGTGCATCTTCTCTGAATCTTCTGGTTTACAGAAAATCACCATTTCTACTTTTTCAAACTGATGCACCCGGAAAATCCCCGTCGTATCTTTCCCATACGTCCCCGCTTCTCGTCGGAAACACGGAGAGTAGGACACGTACATCTTTGGCCCCTCAGAGAGGTCCAAAATCTCTCCTGAGTGATAACTCGTCATCGGCACCTCACTCGTCCCGATAAGATACAAATCATCCACTCCCGGATTTACGACATAGTTCTCGTCATGGGCCAGATATCCCGTCCCCGCAATAGCATCTTGCTTCGTGAGAAACGGAGGAATCATGGGCGTAAAACCTCGTTTGATCACTTCTTGGTATGCCCAAAAGACAAGCGCTCGTTGGAGGATTGCCAACTCATTTTTGAGGTAATAAAATCGTGATCCAGAGACCTTTGCTGATCGCTCTGTATCGAGCAAATCAAGTTTTTCTGAAATCTCTGCATGATCTTTCGTCGGGAAGTCAAAATTTGGGACTTCTCCTTCTTTTCGGATAATTATATTTTCTTCGTCACTTTTCCCATCGGGAGCAGATTCAAATGGTGGATTTGGCAATACATTCATGATCTCATTCCACGCATTTTCTGCGTTTTCAAGATCCTTTTCGATTTGTTTCTTGAGATCTGCCACTGATTTCATTCGAAGGAGGACTCCTTCTTTCTCTGCTCCAGAGAGCTGTGGGATCTGCTTTGAAACTTCGTTTTGCTCAGCTCGGACTTGATCCAGCTCTTGTTG
>JBNKLH010000035.1:0-8625 GCA_050292255.1 Candidatus Altimarinota bacterium
AGTGAAAATGCAGAACTTCAACGTGAGTATTTTGAGTTAAAAGAGATTTCCGCAAAATAAATGTTATAATGCTCACAAATAAAGTTAGGATTAGTATTGATTAAGTTTATATTTGTAACTCTTTTTTTATTACTTACTTTGTGTACTTGTGCCGCTTCATAATCACTAAAAACAGAAAAGTGATTCATTCCACATTCTTCTGCGAGGGGGACGTATGTTTTTATATCATGTCCATATGCATTTCCTTTTACTACACAAGAAAGAACGGGTTTTTTCCCAATGACTTTTCGTATGAAGGCAAGATTTTTCTGAAGTGCACTTTTTGATATTTCTAACACTGAGGTTTGGTAAACCATAAAAATAAAAAATTAAACCGAGTAAGTATTATCGATTTATCTTGTTTTATGCAATAAAAAACACGAGACCGAGGTCCCGTGTTTTTTGTTTTTTTCAGTAAACTATTTCTTGCAGCAATTTTTGAAGAGGGTGAAGATCCCTACTACAGAAGCAATTCCTACCAGAGAGTAGACTATTCGAGATACAGGAGACATGTCTCCAAAGATCGTAGCCACTAAATCGAAATCAAAGATTCCGACGAGTCCCCAGTTGAGACCTCCTACGATAATAAGAATAAGAATAATGGTATTGAGACTTTTCATGGAAGAAAGGAGTTAAGAATACATAAATACTACATCTTTTGTTTCATCTCTCTGTGTGAAAATTTCATAAAGAATTGCGGTTCGTTTTTATCATTTTCATCGCCAAAATTATTTTGGTTTATCTTGGAAAAATGAAAAAAGTGCTCGTAGTCGACGGACAGGAGTTTAACCGTATTCTCTTAAATCAATATTTAGAAAAAAACGGAATTGAAGTCGTAGAGGGAAGTGATATCGAAAGTTTGAGTGACGATATAACAAACAATGTCGATGTGATTATTTCTTGTGATCGACTGAATTCAGGGAGTGGGGCTTTGGCATTGATAAATTCTTCAACCAAAGCAGAAAAATGTTTATATACAACGGCTCCTAAAGATACATTGCCAGAGGATATTGATACCAAGCTGAATTATTTTCAAAAGCCAGATGTAAAGTCTGTGGTGAACTTTGTTTTGAGAAAATTAAATTTGGTGGATTAAAAAAACAACCGCCCCACAGGAGGACGGTTGTGATTTTGATAAAAAGGGTGTGTGTCGAAGATTATTTTTTCTTCCCTCGTCCTTTTGATGAGGAAGATTTTTCTTGTTGTTTTTCTTTTTTTGCTTGTCCCACTTCTTTCTTCGCTTCTCGGGTTTCTTTTTTCTCCACTCGTACTTCGTGTTTTGCTTCTTTGAGTTCTTGAGCGGCTTCTTTTTTCTCTTCTTTGGTGTCCGCTTCTTTCAATTCTTTTCGGGCTTCACGAACCTCTTCTTTTGCTTCATGCGTTTCTTTTCGTTCTTCACGAAGTTCTTTTTTCGCATTTTTTACAGGCGTTTCAGAGACCGTATCTTCTTGGGTTGCAGTTACTTCGTCCCTTTCTGTATCGAGAGTTGTGTCTGTGTTTTCAATATTCTCTTCTGTTGTCACATTTTCATCAGTGTCTTCTGTGTTTTCTGTAGAATCATCATCTTCTCCTTCTTCTGCTCGTTTGTTTTTCTTATTCATCTTTCGTTCTTCTTTTCGTTCCTTTCGAGTTTCTTTTCGAACTTCATTCTTGAGTTTTGCGTTGAGAGCCGTAGAGAGTCCTTTGATTCGTCCAGCCTTACATTCAGAACCGTCAGTTGATTCTTCACAAGCTGCTAGTGCTGCTTCGATGGCATCGACTTTCTTTTGCATAGCAGGTGAAAGTTCTACTTCGTTTTCTTCGAGTTTTGATTGAAATGATTCGAAGAGTTCTTTTGCCGCTTCGAGTTTTTGTTTATTCTTTGTGGGAATATCTTGTTCCTCTTCGCTAGAAGTATCCTCATCTGTAGTAGTATCTTCTTCTGAAACAGTTTCTTCATCTGCTGAAGTGGTGATATCAACGGTTACTTCTTCTTCACCGGCATCAATAGAATCGGCTACTTCCTCTGCTGTTTCTTCAACCGCTTCATTTTGTTCTTCTGTGGTTTCTATCGCTTCGGTGATAGTTTCAAGAGCTTCATCTGACTCTATTACTTCTGTTACATCTGCAAGAACGTCGACTGTTTCATCTTGTACGGCGTCAATTTCTTCAAGAGCGGTGGCCACTTCTGTTGCATCTTCAAGTTCTTCTACGGCTTCGATTGCCGCTTCTGTTTCGCTCACAACTTCATCAGTGAGTTCTTGAACCAATGCTTCATCCACGCCATCTTCATCTGCATAGGCAGTGGCGATAAGTGAAAAGTTTGCTTGAGCTACTCGACGAGTCCCGTCGATAGTACTTGTTGCTCGTAGTTGAGCGAGTGCTTCATTTGCATTGGCGAGATGGTCTGCGTATGTGGGGGTTCCAAAAAACGAGAGGTATCCCCATCCGAGAGCCAAGAGTCCAATAGCGGCAAATCCGATAGATTGTTTTTTCATGGTGAAAAGAGGGTTATTCATTCGAGAAAATTCTCGATTTATGCATTTCACACAGAGCTGTCCAAATAATTTAAACTTATGTGCATAAGAAATCTTTGGAAATTTGATTTCTGGAAACGGGTTCTGATTTTTCATTGTAAGAAAGTCAAAAGACAGAGAATCAGAGGGGGGACTTTGTCACGGAGCATTTTAATGGCTCGGTGAAGCGTGACTCTGAGTGTATTTGCATTAATATCCAGTATCTCTGTGATTTCTTCGTTGCTGTAATCATTGAAATACTTCAAGAGAATTACTTCTCTGTACTTCTCTGGGAGCGTATTTGCTTCTTTGAGAAGTTGGTCTTTTTGCAAATCTTTATGTACTTGTTCGGAGACATCATCTCCGGAATCAATAGTATCAACGTAGTCTTCTATGGTTGTTTCTGCTTTGGTGCCTTTTTTTCTAAAGTGATCAATAAGACAGTTTCGAGCAATGGCATAGATCCAGCTAGAAAAATTTCGTTCCGGATCAAAGGTGTCCATCTTTTCGAATGCCTTCAAAAAGGTTTCAGACGTGAGGTCTTGCGCCAGTTCGGGATCTTCATAACTACGGAAATAAAGATAACGATAAATCTTATCGTAAAATTGATTGTAGTACGAAAGGAACTGCACAGAATTCATAGTGGCTACATTGTAAAAGATCTTTGCCTCGGCACGCAATATTACGGTCGGTTTTTTAAAACGTTACAAAAAATCTGAAAATTTTTATTTCAGTGGATAACAGAATTGGTCTTTTTCCTTTTAGGAAGCGTCTGTTCGGGGAAACAAGAAACTCTGTAAAGTCTCATCGATCAAGTGCAATATGTCTCGCGCAAAGGGCGCAAGAGCTTCTGATTTTTCTTCGGCTCGTTTAGCATGATTTGCCGCAAGGAAGAGGCTTTCGATTCCTTGTAAGGTTCGTCCAAACTTAAAGGCTCGCAGACTTTCGGCGAGGTGTTTCATTGATCGTCCGATAGCGGCAGCAGCTACAGTGTTTTCATTCGATTGTTGGAGCATGAGCTTTTTGGACAATTCCAAAATACGCTGGAGCTGTGCTTCGGCTTTCTCAGATTCTCCGGCTCGGAGCAAAGTAATAAATTGCTGAATCTTCGCCTGCATTTCCACAAAATCTGCCGTGGTTTCATCTCCGTGAAAAATTTTCAATCGTCGATAGGTCATGAGTGCAACTTCTCTTCGGGTGAGGGCTTTTTCGGGACGATACATTTGATCGGCTGGGAGAAATGCGATCTGGTATTTTTTTGCGTAGGCAAAATGAGGCGCAAACCATGCGTCATCAGGAACATCGTCCGCAATATGTTTTGCAAATCGAAATCCTTCTAGGTTCACATGTGTACAACGGAAAAGGAAGGTCAGAAATTCAGCTTTTGTCACCGCTTGATTGGGACGAAAGAGGGAAGTGTTTTGATCAATGAGTCTCAGCTCTGCGGCTCGTGAGATGACAGGCGCATACCAGGCATTGGGATCGACATCATTAAATGTGATTTTTGAGGGATCAAATTCATTTGGTATAGAAATATCCCCAGCACGGAGGGTTACGGCTAATGCCTCTGCTCGGGTGACGATTTGTTCCCCATGAAAAAGTCCATCGGCTAATGGATTCATGATTTTTACATCTCGGAGATGCTCAAAGGCATGACGATCTGGGTCTTCTGGGGCGATATCAGTATAGGCAAAAACTCCCACTGGAAAGAGGAGCACAAGAATCAGAGCAAGTATTTTTGTTTTTTGCATCGAAGACATTCTGACAGAAAGTCCTTTTGATTTAAATTTTTTATTTAAAAAGCCGGTCTTTTAAAAGCTTGGCCTTGCATTTTTCGTGTTCAGATGTTTTGCAGACACGTTCGGCTGCCTCAGAAACAATGAAAACCCCGAGTTCTTGGGCCGTACAATTATTGGTTATTTCCTCTGTTCGGTTGTTTTTTTCGAAATCATACTGATCGTTTCGAGAAAGCTTGGCCGATTTTATCACGAGCTCGCATCCTTTTCCTTTCACAGCGGGATCTATTGTTTCGTGATAGGGACATTTCTCTGGCATTTTTTGATTACTTGAGAAGATATGGCGTTTCATCTCTAGGTATTCTAGAAATATGTGTCAAGTTTTTATAAAAAATGTTTTTTTATTTTTGCAATCTATTCTTTGTCTCAAAAGCTCTCTGTGTCTGGATTTTTTCCTTATTTTCTGGTATAATGCACTGATTTTATGTCTACAAAATCACGATATGAAAAAAATACTTGTACTTGCTCTTGGGATCTTAGGAATGACCTTTCTCTTTACAGGAGTGGCTTCTGCTCAAGTGGCACAAAAGAAAACATTTACTATCACGGGATATTATTCTCCGTTGCCAGATCAAGAATATTTCTTGACGGGGAGCTATGAATCAGAAATCCGGCTCAATGGGCGAGGGACAAATGGGGCAGATGGGACGCCTGTTTTCCCAGGAATGATTGCTGCACCGAAGACAATGGCCTTTGGAACAAAAATTTGTATTCCGCAGTTTGGATGTGGAGAGGTGCATGACCGAGGGGGAGCGATCGTAAACCAGGGAGAACGTGCATTGGCCAAACATGATCGTTTGGATCTTTGGCTGGGGTATGGAGATGAAGGGCTTCGTCGAGCTTTGGCTTGGGGAGTGCGACATTTAGACTGTGAAATGTACGATGTAGATGCTCCAGTGAATGTATCGGTGAATTTTGATGTGCCGATGCCATTAGCAGGGATTATTGCATTGCCAAACAGACAAACATTCGCCAATAATCTTTGGAAAGGAGTTGAAAATGAGGACGTAAAGAAACTACAAGAAGTGCTCGCTAAGATGTCTTTCTATGATGGAGAGATGAATGGAAAGTATGATGAATTTGTCGCAGAAGCGGTCTTTAACTTCCAAAAGAAGTATTTCATTCTCCAGTCTTGGGATGAGTATGGAGCGGGAGTATTTGGACCAAAAACGCGAAAAGAAATGGAAAATGTGTTGTTCCACTATGAAACCCAAGAAAAAATCCGAGAGATGTGGGAGTCATTCCATTTTGAAAATAATATCACTCGGGGACAACGAAATGCGGATGTATTGAAACTCCAACAAATGCTGGTGAAAACAGAATACATGGATGTATTACCGACGGGATTTTTTGGACCGAAGACACAAGATGCCTTGATTTCATTCCAAATAGATCATGGAATCATTGAAGACAAAACTTCTGTCGGAGCTGGAAAAGTTGGCGATGCGACTCGAGAAATTCTCAATCAATTATTAACAGAAAACAAAGAACGTATCGCGACAGAGAAATTAGCGATGGCAAACTATCAAAAGAATGAACAACGATTTCAAGTGATTGTCGGAAATATGGAAAATGTAAATACAACTCCATTGGCGTTGAATTGGTAGATGAAACGAGATCGGGCTTGCATTTCCTAGAAAAAAGAGAATAATTCGGCACGAAATTTAGTTTCCTTATTGATGAAAAAATTTTTTTCAGTTTTCACTATTGCATGTGCTTTATTTCTAGCAGGATGTGATTTTGATTCAGAGCCGGATCCATTTGCCCAACTACCAGGAGAAAAGCTAGAAACTTTATCAGGAGAAGTATTTCCCTTTGATCTTTCTGTTTCAACGCGAGCAACTCACCGTTTGGAAGCCAATCGAAAGCTCGTGGGGTTATTGGCCAGTGATATCGTTCGATTAGAAGATTTCGAAGGAAAAGAAGTAGAGGTAGAAGGTGTATATCGGAAAGAAAAGATGCGAGAGATCTTTTGGGTGCATAAGATTCGAGTAAAGAATGTTATTGCTCCAGAATCAGAGCTTGATTATGAACGATTTTCAACAGAGAATTATACCTTTACCTATCCAAAAAATTGGGAATACACCACAGCCGCTGATGGGACGGTTCGTTTTGTGGAAAAAGAAGATGAAGCGCGACGAGTATTCTTTACCTTTGGAGTGGGGCAAGTAGAACACCGTGATAAACGTTCTGACCCGAATGTGTTGATTGCAAATCTCGCTGGAGTGAAGAAAACACGAAAAGATGAGCTTGATCGAGATCGACAGGACATTGAGCTCTTTTCCAATATTTCAGATCGGAAATATTCATTTGAGTTTATTAGTTCATTTGAAGAGTTTGATAAAAAGAAAGATTTCTTTCAGCTCTTGAATTCTTTTGTGGAAGGAAAGGATGCAGTAGCAGTCGCACAGGCAGAAGACCTTAAAAAGCTCGCTGCACTCGAATCAGAAAAAGTGGTTACCTACGATGAGGTTGAAATCCCAGCAGAAGAAATTGCCGTCGTAGCAGAGGAAACACCAGCTGAAGAAGTCGTATCAGATACGCCGAACACAGAAGAACCAACAGAGCCGGCTTCAGAGGAAGAAAAGAAAGGATTATTTGAAAAACTCTTTGGATCGAGTGATGACGAAGAAAAAGAAGAACCTGCCAAGGAAGAAGTGGTGGCGCCAGAACCGGAAACAAGTGTTCAAACAAGTCCTGGGAATTTCAATAATTTGATTGATGATCGGGCGTATTCTTATGACTCGGAACTTTTTGGTCTGAATGTAAAAATCCCATATGGTCATTGGTTTCAAAATTTTGGAGCGTCAGATAATGCATTGATGCGATTGGGAATTTCCAAGAAAGCGATCTCTTCGGAGGCAGATCCTGTTATCTGGTTGGAAATTAAAAATGGAGCGGTTTCTGGGTTTTCTGAAAAATGTAATGACACTTGCGTTATTTCTTCTAAACGAGATACGGATTCTCACTTTGAAATCACAGGACCAGCCGAATATCGGGATGAAATGTTGAGTGTGTGGAGTTCGCTCTAAACTTACCGGTGGAACATCCCATCTAGGTCATCCCATTTCCAAAAGATGTGATTGGGACGTCCATGAGGGCAGAGATCTGGAAACTCACAGGATGAGAAGTCATCCAGGAGTTTTTGCATTTCTTCATTCGTCAGCGGATCGCCAAACATAACCGCCCCTCGGCAAGATTTGTATTCGAGCATCTTCCGAAGGAATTTCTCAACAAAGTGTTCTCCTACAGACTCTTGTTCAAAGAAGTCCGCAAAATCTGCAAACATCGTCTCTAGATCCTCTCCATCAAGCAAAGAGGGGATTTGTTGTATTTCAATGCTGTTATCACTCGGGAAGCTCATTTCAAAGCCGAGAGATTCTATATCAGATTTGTGTTCCCAGAGAATGTCCCGTTGATCAAGAGACAGATCTATGATTTGAGGAATCAGGAGTTTTTGTTTCTTTTCTGTGAGTTTCTCTCGTTCATTCCAAAATTGCTCAAATCGCTGTCGCTCGTGAAGCGCGTGCTGATCAAAGAAATACAGTCCATCATTCGCTTCGGCCAAAATATATTTATTCTGAATCTGAGAGATCAGTCTAAATTGCTTTGGTTCAGCGTGTTCTCCTGCGTGAGCAGTTTCTATTGGAGGCACAAAGAGTGTCTTGTGAAATGCATCCACATTTCGTTTTTGATTTTGAATAGAAAAAGACGGTTGCTGAAAACTTTTGAAGGAATTGTTTCCGGCAAATGTATTGACACTTCCTTTTCCACCCGAATGAGAGGGGAAACTTTGAATTGGCTTGGAAAAATGAGTTTGAAACTTTTCTGATGAAAACTGCTGTAACGCTTCCATAGAGGCTGTTTTGACCGCGTGAAATACATCACGAGGATCAGAGAATTTCACTTCTGTTTTCCGAGGATGCACGTTTACATCGACCAAAAGGGGATCGAGGGTTATAAACAATGCAAATTTTGGATGAAGATGGTGTTCTATCCCGACGGATTGCACGTAGGCTTCCCTGAGCGCAAAAGCCAGACGATAGTCTTGGATCGCTCTTTGATTTACAAAAAGGAACTGTTCATTTTTATTTTGTACGCCCTGACTCGGATTGGAGAGAAATCCGGTGATTTTCATGCCAGCAATGTCTGAATTGAGCTCGACAAGGTCTCCATCAGAAAGGCGAACAATTTGCGCCGCACGGATCCGATGTGTGGCAGCTGGATAGTCGAGCACTTGTTTTCCATCTTTGAAATAACGGAAACTGACGGTCGGGTTCGCAAGTGCGAAGTTT
>JBNKLH010000036.1:0-8531 GCA_050292255.1 Candidatus Altimarinota bacterium
TATCTAACAAAACAAGAAGCCACAATGACTCCTTTAACAGATCAAGTTCTCCAAAGCCTCCCAAATAAACCAAAAGAAATGCATGGAAACTAAAAATGGTTCCCAAAAATCGTAAAATCCCTGCATCTACAAGGAAATAGGATCCGGAAATTGCAATCCCTATCACAAGAGCAATAAGCATCCCCCACACAACATTTACCATCTTCTTTTCTCGAATATATTTAGGTCTTAGGACCCAAAACATCAAAAGAGAAAGAAGCAAAACAAAAAAAACGCTAAATTGAACTACCATCATACTACCTCCTATTCTAATGAACCTAACAACGCGTTAGATTCCCTCTGCCATCGAATAAAACAGCAAAGCGAATCCAACGATTGTTTTCTCTTTTCTCGCCGACTTATCAAAGAACGAATCAAATTGAATCAATAGGATCAAATTGATTACAGGCATCTTTTAACACTTTTTATATCTTTTGTCAAAACAAAGAAAAAAGACATCATTCCTGTTGACAAATACCCCTGGGGGGTATATAAAAAGATCGAAATTTACACATTCACATGCCAATAAAAGACATCCAAAACCGACTCAAACGCATCGAAGGACAAGTCCGGGGACTCCAAACCCTCCTCGAAAATCCCGAAGACTGCGAAAAAATTGTGACCCAATTCCAAGCAGTACAAGGAGCTTTTGATACCTGTTTTTCTAAACTTCTCCACGATAACCTTCAAATGTGTTTGCTTTCAAAGTCAACCGAGCAACTCCAACGACTTCTCAATATCTTAGTGAAAAAACGATGAAAAAATTAACTCTCTCGGCTGTCGCCATTCTCATCGCCTTCGGACTCTCTGGATGTGCGAAAGAAACGAATACCGTTTCTTTTCCAAAAGCGGAAACATTCACCCTCAAAAGTGAAACTATCCAACCTGTATTGGAACTCTCCGGAACAGTTGAAGCACAGAAATCTATTGCGCTCTCAAGCAAAATCTCTGGACGGATCGAGAAGCTTCTCGTGGATATCGGAGACACCGTGACAGAAGGAGAAATCGTGGCTCAGTTTTCAGCTTTTGATGACCAGACACAGATCGCGTACAACAATGCCTTGAGTCAGTTCAAATCAACAGAAATATCGGCCCAAAGTACCGTACAGTCAGCCGAAACGGCGCTACAAAATGCGCTCCAACAACACGAACAAAATCAACGCCAAGAACAAGCAAACATTCAGCAACTCATCGACACGCTTCATGCACGGACCAATACATCACATACCGTTCTCGATCGAGCATTGAACTTTCTCGATATGACGCTCGGGGCGTCTCCTCAATTTCAATCCGGATTCAACTCTAGTGTTGTTCTCGCTATTGGAAATAACGACAGCGTGGGAAAGCAAGAAGTAAAAAATAAAATTGCGAACCTTATTCGAAGCAAAAACACTCGATCATTCCCCTATTCAGGAGATCCCATCAGCAATGCACGACAAGAAATTAATCTGCTTCAACAAACACAAGTGGTCACACAAGCCTTTTATTCATTGGTACGAAATACGCCTATTAACTCCAGTTTTTCTGAAACACAACGCCAGACCGTACAACAAACAACAGAACAATATTTGAGTGAAATCAGTGGAGAAATTTTGGCTCTTGAAACACAAGTACGAGCCACCCAGACCGCACAAGAACAACTCGGTCTCGGTCTCGTGCAAACAGAAAACGCCATTGAAAATGCAAAATCACAACTCGAACTCGCCAAAGCAAACTCCGGACAACAAGTCCAAATGGCCCGAAACCAAATCACATCCGCGAATAACATGAAAAATGAGCTCCAGCTCAAAGCCACATTCGATGGAATTATTACTCAAAAATTTGCAGACGAAGGAGCTCTCATCGGTCCAGGAAATCCTATTTTTCAGCTCGCAGATCGATCAGTGCTGAAAATCGAAACCGATATCCCAGACACACATATCGGATACGTAGCAGAAGAAATGCCGGTCCGAATCACAATCGACGGACTCAACGACACATTCACCGGAAAAATCACTCGGATCGATCCTGCGGTAAATCCCGTCACTCGAACACTCGGAATTGAGATCACATTTGATGAATCTCCAGAAAAAATCCGGATCGGGATGTTTGCTCGAGTCTCTGTGCAACTCTCAGAAAAAACCTCTTTCCTCGTCCCAAAACGATTCTTGAAATCAGAGTTCAACGGAACCTTTTTGAAAACCAACGAAGGAAATCAAATCCCCGTCCGACTCGGAGAAGAAAAAAACGGAAAAGTAGAAGTAATCTCTGATGAAATCCAGGACGGAATGATTATCACCCTCTAAAAAGATGAAACTTAATCTTGCCGGCCGCATTACCAAGTTTTTCCTTCACAATCGTCCGCTGACCATTTTGGTGCTTATTGCGACTATTGCCGGAGGGATCGGTGCCTATATGGCCACGCCAAAACAATACAACCCGACGATCATCATGCCGGCTTTTCAGGTAGAAGTCGGATATCCAGGCGCCACCGCCGAGGAGGTCGAAACTTTTATCACAAATGAGTTAGAAGAAAAAATAGCGGACATCGAAGGCGTGGATAAGATTTATTCTCGTTCAATGGATGGCGGAAGAGCCATCGTAACCGTGATGTTTTATGTCGGAGAAGACTTGGAGGATTCCAAGATCAAACTCACGCAAAAAATTCAAGAAAACATCGACCAAAAGATGTTCTCTATCCAAACCCCGATCATCAAAAGTATCGATCCCGAAAGTGTGCCGATTTTGACCTTTGGGTTTTTGTCTTCTGCGCATTCTCAAAACGAACTTCGTGCGCTGGTATTTGATATCATGAGCGATCTCCGGAAAGTCCCCGACGTGGCCAACCTCGAAGTCCACGGAGGCGAAGGGAAAACGCTCCAGATCGTCCTTGATCCCGCGAAAATCAAAACACGAAATGTATCTATTGCGCAAATAAAACAAGCGATCCAAGCCTCTAATTTCAATCAACCGCTCGGAAATCTCAAGGACGGAGAATACCAAAACAAGATTGAAATCTCTGGGGCCTTTCAGAATGCCCAAGAAGCCCGAAAAATCATCATCGCGCCGGGCGTACAACTCCAAGATGTCGCCACTGTCCGAGATGGATACCGAGAAAAAAATTCATTCGTATCTGTCTCCTCTCGAGATGCAGAAGGAGATATCCGGACTCAAGATGCCGTATTTCTCTCACTCGCGAAACGAAAAGGATCCAATGCCATCGATGTAACGGAGCAAACCAAGGAAGTGCTTGAAAAAATCATGCACCAACCAAAATACAAAGACCTTACGTGGCACGTATTTCGAGATGACGGACATGTCGCCCACAAAGCAATTTCTGGACTCTCCAAAAACCTCTTTACCAGTATCGTCATCGTGTCTCTCGTACTGCTCCTCTTCCTCGGATGGAGATCTGCCAGCGTCGTCGCCATCGCGATCCCACTCACGATTGCGCTCGTATTTGTGATGGGAAAACTCTTCGGAGAAACCATCAACCGGATCTCTCTCTTTGCACTCATCCTCTCCCTCGGTCTTTTGGTGGATAATGCCACCGTGGTGGTAGAAAACATCCATCGGCACTGCTCTCTGGGAAAAGAGAAAAAAGACGCCATCGTCGAAGCCGTAAACGAAGTCGGGATGGGACTTTTCATCTCGACGCTCACCTCCGTCATCGTCTTTTTGCCAACCTCTCAGATCACCGGAATGATGGGAGAATACATGGGGCCTCTCTCCTTCTTTGTTCCCATTGCATTGATCATGTCACTTTTGATCGCATTTATTCTTTCTCCCTTTTTGGCCGATCTCTTTTTGAAGGTAAACACCAATTGCGAATTGAAAGAAAAAAAGGACCTCTTTGACCGCCTGTCTGATTGGTATGGGAAATGGCTCGCCAACCATGTCGGAGAAGAAAACAAAGCCCGAAAAAAGAAATTCTTGCGAACGGTTTTCACGCTCTTCTTTCTAGTGCTCAGTTTCCCGGTCATCAAACTCGTGCACTTCAAAATGCTCCCGTCGGCGGACAAAGGACAATTCTTTGTCTCTATTGATCTCCCAGAAGGGACCGACACACCACAAACCGAAAAAGTCACCCAATGGGTCGCCGATCAGATGCTCACACATCCAGAAGTCACTTCTGTGCAGAGTTTTACTGGAGAGCCATCTGTAACGGATTTCAACGGACTCTTTAAAGGATCAAATCTCCGACAAGCGCCTCACTTGGCCAACATCCGAGTCAACCTCACCGAACCCGGAAATCGGACCGAAGAATCTTCGGAAATCGTCGAAATTTTACGAAAACGTTTTCAACAAAATATCCACAATGAAACTACCGATCTCAAGCCATGGCTAGATCAAGCGAATGTTAAATTTGTAGAAGATCCTCCAGGACCTCCCGTCCGATCGACCTTGGAAATAAAAATCAAAGGACCCAACCGAGACACGCTCCAATCAGTCGCACGAAATATCGAATCCATCCTCCCAGAGATCAAAGGAGTCGTAGACACTGATACTAGCATCGAAAATGCAGCCCAACGGACGCTCATCCGTGTTGATCATGAGAAAGCACTCCAAGCTGGACTCAGTGCGGCACAAGTCGCGGAAACGGTCGCAACACTCCTTGATCCAGTGATCGTCGGGCAATACCATCTCCAAAACCAACGCGAAATCGCCACGATCGAGTTTATGGTAGAAGGCTCTCAAAAGGATCAAATCCAAGATCTCTCGCAGATCTACATCCCAAACCAACAAGGATCTATGGTACCGCTCCTCTCTGTGGTGAAAATTGAAAACCAACGAACCGTCCCAACGCTCTACACCGACGAACGAGAAAACACTATCTACGTCACCGGAGAAATGGAAAACCGAAGTGTCGTGTACGCGGTGATCGATCTCATCGGGAAGATCAAAAACATGCCCTTCCCAAATGCAAAACTCACAAGCTGGAATCTCTTTGGGTTTACGTTTACGACAGAAAATCTGGAAGAATACCACGTCCAATGGGGAGGTGAATGGGAAATGACGGTCGAAAACTTCCGAGATCTCGGAAAAGCCATGCTTATTGCTTTCTTCCTCATTTATATCGTGCTCGTGGCACAGTTTAGTTCGTTCAAAAAACCACTCCTCATTATGACCACTATGCCGCTGGGGTTCCTCGGAATCTTGCCGGGATTTGCACTGCTTGATGCCGGATGGGGCATATTTCTCACGGCGACCTCTCTCATCGGATTTATCGCGCTCATGGGGATCGTGGTAAACAACGCCATCATCTATCTCGAATACCTCGAGGTCTTGCGAGACAAAGGAACGCCGCTCCACGATGCACTCATCTTGGCCGGAAAAACACGACTTCGACCGATATTGCTGACTTCTGCGACGACCGTCCTCGGAAATCTCACCATCGCGTCAGATCCTGTTTGGTCTGGACTCGCATGGTCGATCGTCTTTGGGCTTTCTCTCTCCGCGGTCCTCACTCTCGGAGTATTCCCACTTTTGTACGAAAAAAACGCTCATAAATTTAGCTCTTAATCCTTTTAAAAATGACAAATGAAATAACTGCCGATCAACTCATGGAAATGGCAAAAAAGATCAAACAAAAAGAAATGAAAAACGGCGAATGCGTCGGATGCCTCGGCAAAGCCTATCGAAAACTTATGGAGGAACGATCACAACAATAATTCTTAATCTTTTTAAAAATGAAAAAAACAATTTCCAATCTCGTACTCGGAAAAATCGTCAATAAAACCATCGTCGATAAACCGTTTAAAGATGTTCTTGAAGCGATCAAGAAGTCTATTGAAGCGAATGATTTCAACGTCATCACCGTACACGACAACAAGGAAACCTTTCAAAAAAACAAACTCCCAGTGGATGATGATTTTGAGTTTTCTATTGTGCAGTTCTGCAATGCCCCAAAGGCACATATGGCTATCACGAAGCTCAGTCATGATGTCGGGATCATGATGCCCAAAAGCATCGTTGTTTCACGAGAAAACGGGAAAACTTCGATCCGATTCATGCAGATGAAACCGTGGATGGTGGGCTGGATGTTTCCAGAAGTAAACCTTATTCCTCTTTCGACCAAAGTCATGGCTGCGATGCGAAAAATCGTGAAGGATGCCGTGGCAGATTTGGAGAAATAAGGTACAGTAGGCGCGATGGCGCGCAAATCACAGAAACAAATACCCATTTCATTTGGCGATGAGTTCGACGTCCAGTCGGACTTTTTGCAATTAGATCAGATCATCGAAGACCGAGGGTCGAAATACACCGTCACTGGTGGACGGATCACCAACCGAGAAGACGCAAAAAAATTCCTCAATTCGCTCAAAAAAGACAAACGGTTCGCCAAAGCCACGCACAACACCTGGGCTGCGAGGATCCGAAAGGACGGAGCCCTTTTGAAACCAAAAATGATGATGGAGAAACGGGAGCCGGAGGCGTGATCCTTTCTCAACTCCAAAAGCAAAACGTCGTCAATGTCATCGTCATCGTGACACGCTGGTATGGTGGCGTGAAGCTCTTTGCCGATCGATTTGCACACGTGCAGAATGCGACGAAGGTGTGGTGCGAGGAGATAAAAAAAGACCCCGGGGTTTCATAACCCCGGGGTCAAAGAATCTTACGAAAATTTCAATCCTCCTTTGTCTGCATCCACCTTCACTTTTTTGGTACCTGATTTTTCGATCAATTGCAGGGCCAATGGATTGAGAAGTTCTCGTTCTATCGCACGACGCAATGGTCTCGCCCCAAAGTCCGGATCAAATCCGACATTTGCCAGGTATTCTTTTGCTTTGTCAGAGATTTCCAAGACGACTTCTTGCTCGGCCAATCGAGACTGCACTTTCGCCAATTGGATTTCTAAGATCTCACTGATATTCGCTTTTGAAAGAGAATGGAAAGGAATCATTTCGTCCAATCGGTTGAGGAACTCTGGTCGGAAAAATTTCTGCAATTCCATACGTAATTCTTTTTCAGTCGGCATCGTTTCTCCACCAAATAAATCCGTCGCCAGATTGGAGGTAAAAATCACAATCGTGTTTTTGAAATTCACTTTTCGGCCCTTGCTATCAGTCACATGCCCGTCATCCAAGATTTGGAGAAACACGTTAAACACGTCCCGATGCGCTTTTTCCACTTCATCAAAAAGAATCACCGAATACGGTCGTCGTCGGACTTTCTCGGTCAATTGCCCGCCTTCGTCATGCCCCACGTATCCTGGAGGCGCACCGATCAATTTCGCCACAGAGTGACTTTCCAAATATTCTGACATATCAATCCGGATCATCGCATCCTCTGTATCGAAGAGTTCTTTTGCCAGCGTTTTTGCGAGTTCTGTCTTCCCGACTCCGGTCGGCCCGAGGAAGAGAAATGAACCAATCGGCCGTTCACTGCCAGACAATCCCGCTCGGTTTCGTCGTATCGCGTTTGAGACTGCTTCTACTGCCGCATCCTGTCCGATCAAGGCTTCGTGTAAACTTTTCTCAAGATGCGCCAATTTGGCAGATTCTTTTTCCGTTAATTTCGTCGCTGGGATCCCCGTCCATCGAGAGATAATTTCAGCAATATCTTGCTCGGTGATCTTTTCTCGAAGGAGATGTTTTTTGGTGTCTTCGGCCCCATCAAGTTTTTTCATTTCAGCCTCCAACTGAGGGATCTGTCCATGTCGGATCTCCGCCGCCCGTCCATAATCGGCACTTTTTTCGGCTTGTTCGGCCTCTAATTTCAAATGATCAATCTTCGCTTTCAAATCAGAAATCTTATCCACAGACCCTTTTTCGGCTTCCCATTGGGCAGACAAGTTTTTGATTTCGTCTTTGAGATCGGCAATCCGTTTTTCGACTTCTGCCAACCGTTTTTCTTTATTTTCTTCTTTTTTGAGCGCGGCTTTTTCAATTTCCAACGTCAACAATTCCCGTTTCAAATTGGCAATAGATTCCGGCTCTGACTCGATTTCGAGTTTGAGTTTCGACATCGCCTCGTCGATCAGATCGATCGCTTTATCGGGCAATTTTCGATCCGGAAGGTAGCGAATAGATAAGTCCACCGCTGAAATCAACGCATCGTCCGAAATCTGCACTCCGTGATGGATTTCGTATTTTTCTCGGATTCCACGAAGGATCGCGACCGCTTCTTCAAACGTTGGTTCATCCACCGGAACGGGTTGGAAACGTCGTTCGAGCGCGGCATCTTTTTCGATATATTTTCGGTATTCAGCCAAAGTCGTCGCTCCCACACAGTGCAATGCGCCTCGTGCCAAAGCAGGCTTCAGCAAATTCCCTGCATCCATACTTCCTTCAGACGCTCCCGCTCCCACAATCGTGTGCAATTCGTCGATGAAAAGGATAATTTTTCCTTCGTTTTTTTCGATGGCTTTCAATACATTTTTGAGTCGATCTTCAAATTCTCCTCGGTATTTTGCACCCGCTATCAAAGCCGCCAAATCCAGCATCAATACACGTTTATGTTTCAAACTTTCTGGCACTTCACCTTTATAAATTTTATGCGCCAATCCTTCC
>JBNKLH010000037.1:0-8523 GCA_050292255.1 Candidatus Altimarinota bacterium
GGTGAAGCAAAACATCAAGTTGCGCACTCTGCTTAATTTCAAGTTCTATATCGTCAGAGACTTTTCCATCGGGTTGGATGTAGCCGAGTAATTTCTTTGGATTGAGATCGTTGAGCAACGTAGCAACGGCTTGCGTATCTGCATCAAAGAGGAATCGATTCCCCATATTCTCTGTCTCAAGTTTTCCGCCGCCAAATCCAAGCAAGAGCGTAAATAAAGACTTCGGCACATACGTCGATCCAATGTCTTCTCGATCGATCACTTTTGAAATCTCCAGCTGAAGGGTCGCCGGGATGAGTTCTGTGTTATCTGCGATGAGGAAGACTTTTCCTATACTTCCTTGCGGAGAAAGTTCAGTAATCCCCACTCCATTTACAACGTCGACCGGAGACTCATCAAACTCCAGGAGATCCGTTGTTGGGATGTCTTGAGCGGCCTCAATCTGTTCATCAAAGTAATCCTCAAAATCAGTATTGCTTTCGGCCACGACTCCAAGCTCAATCAAATTATCATATTCTTCTTGAGTGATTTTTTCCGGTGGGTTCACGATCAAAGAAACTTTTCCGTTGTAATTGCTTGCCACATTTCCATACGCATCGATCACAGTCGTTGTCAGAATCGTTGGCTCGGTATCATCCGCATCAATCGTTTCGCGTTCAGAAGAAATAAGAATTTTTTCTGGTGTTGCGTGCGTCACTTCAAATGGGAAAGTATTGGTCACAAACCCTGGACTCGAGAGTTGAAGCGAGACGATGCCCGCCTTTATCCCAGAAAGGAATGGGAACTCCCCTGTCCCATCACGAATCCAAAAATCTTCTGGGAACTCTCCAATAGTTTTTTTGTTTGGCAAAATCGTAACCCGATAATCCCCTGGAACAAGGTCTCCGTTTTCATCAATGGCAGTAACCTTTGCTTTGATGGCCGTTTCTGTCCCGGCAGTTGCAGACGAACGTTCCAGCTCTACTTCCAAAATCGGATTCAAAATTGTTTGGAATTCTTTTCTCGTTGCAACAGATTCTAACACTTCAGGTGCAGTTGCTCGGATCACCGGTTTTAATGTTTCTCCGTCTTCGAGTCGTTCTCGGGTGATAGAAACGATGCTGTATCCTTCTTCAATCGTTGGCTCTGAAACTTTTTTCACATATTCAAATTGCCACTGAATATCAGATGCTTTTTCTGGAATTGGATTTTCAAATTGATCGACAATCGCTGCTTTGACCTCCAAACCTTCTCCATCAACAACTAATTTTTCAATCGGAGAAGAAACCGCGATATCCGCTGGCACATCCGGGTGAAGGGTCATCTTCATGGTTCCTTCTGGAAGGGTCTCGTTGAAATCACTCACGGTGATAAGTGCTTCTCCTGCTTTCTTTCCCGGGTAGAAATAAATCTTCGCGACTCCTTCCGTCACTTCGACTTCACCTCCATCAGAGAACGTCCCCCACTGAGAACTAAATTTCAAAAATTTTCCATCCCAGTCTCGAGCCAACCCGCCGTCCATATTTTGGACATAGGCTTCAAGCGCAATCGGTTCTTTTTGTCCGACCGTCGCCTCTGTCTCCAGAGAAAAGAGAGACAGTTGCTGTGTCTTCACCTTCACTGACAATGGATCTGATGTCTTGCCTCCGGCTGTAAATGAAAGTGAGAACTCGCCTCCGTGATCAGCCCCCTTCGGAACCAAGAAGAATTTAGCGACTCCGCGATTAACACTGATCTTTTGTCCGGGTTGAACGCGGAAAAAATCAATCGCTTCCGCACTCGAAGGTCTCAGCTCGACCTCTGTATCGAAGTCAGACGTAATCACTTCTCCATCCGCATTTTTCAAGGTCACTTCCACCTTCTGTGGAATTGGGTCCGTCGCAGATAACAAAATTGCAGACGGATTTATTTCGAGTGAATCTACCGCAACGGTCGTTTCGTCTACTTGTTTATGTGCTGGGAATACCTCCATCTTGATCTGATCTCTCAGACTCTTTGGTTGTATTTTTTGAGAGACTGAAGAGACAGCCGTCGTTGCCTGAGTTTGGGCCTCTGAGGCACTCTCTTCTACCGATTCTTTAGTTGTTTCAACCGTATCCACAAGCTGATCTTTCAACGCAGAAATATCGGGCATATCGATCGGCTCTGCCACTATCTTGGTTATTTTACTGAAGACCGTTGGCAACTCAGCCGTCCATTGGACGAAGCAAGCCGGCCAGGTCAGCAGGTTTTTACCAGAACAATTATTTGCCTTTCCTCCAGAGGACGAATCGTTCCCAGAAGAAGCATCCGAAGCATCACTCTGATCACCAGACTTTGGCTGAGCTAAAATATTTCCAATAAAATCTTCATCAAAAATCGATAATGTTCCCGGCGATGTTACACTTTTTACAAAGTTTTCTTCTTGTGTCTGTGCATCTTTAAAGACATTCGTTTCTTCTTCTGCGCCCAATTCAAAGGCTAACTTCATCCCTTCTCCCGGCGGCAAGTCACTTGGTTCTCCGACAATTTCTACGACTTCGTATCCATTGAAATCATCTTTTCGCAAAATATCTTGCCCATCCAAAGGAGCCGAAAACGCCCCCGTGAGCACTTCCTGATTTTTATCCGCTATATCCAAATCGATCCATCGCAACGCATCCAAAATTTCTGGGAAGGTGTACTGGTCAAATACTGGTTGCAAAATATCCACCGGAATCAGACCTCCTGTACTATATCGATTGGCCGCCTCCACAGGCAGAGCTCCATACGTCCAAGCCAATTCAACCTCATTCGCTGATGTTGTCGCGTCCAACGTCACAGAATGATAATCCGTCAGCAAATGATCTGGTCGCCCTGCGCTCGCGTCCCAAGTATCAACTAACGGCCCGATTTCTCGTGTCTCATCATATTTTGTTTGGAAAAGTCCTCCTGTCGAATCATATTCGTTTAAAGTATTGTCTATTATTTGATCCCGAATCGACAACACATCTGACTGATCTCCAGACGAAGACAGTCCGGCCTTGAAGGTACTTAGAATTTTTAACAACCCAGATTCAATATTTCCGATATATATATTGAAGCGTCCATCTCTCAAACCCAACTCCCACAGGAAGGTGTTCCGCATATAATTTATCCATCCCGGAACGGTCACGAGTGCAACCTCTTCTTCATCAAGCAACTCAATCAGATTGTCCTGAACCATTTGGATATCTGACTGTAACTCAAAATCAGTAGTCGCCAGAGATGCCTGCGTGTCTCGTTGGAGTAACGAAGATTCTCCCAACAAATCATATTTAAAGGTATCGAGCTCGTCCAAAACACTTTCTTCGAGATCCGTAAGCGCCCCGATAATAGCTTCTCCATTTTGAGACGAGCACCCTCTATTGTTCGCTATCGTCGTTCCGAGAGTGGTATAGGCAGAATTAATAGCCGTCTGCAATGTCCCACTCGGGAGATCCAGAGAATCCTGAAGCGTTGTATTAAGGTTAGCCTGACGAGTCGTGATCGCGGTAGAAATTTCTGCCTCGAAGTCATCCACGTCTGCCTGATAAGCCGTGTACCAAGGGCCTTCAATTGTGAGCGCAAACGTATCACTTCCGGCCTCAATCCAATCTTCAAAGTTGTTAATCGTATCATCAAGCCAGTCTCCCTCACTTCCCGTAAATGCGGCACGCGGTCCATCTGAGTCGAGCGTCGAAACGACCAAATTATCGAAGAATGTTTTGGCGGTGTTAATATTGGTCGAAAGAGAACTGATCGGCTGAGTGATATTTGTCCCCACTTCCGTCACCCCGGTAAAGATCGCCGAATCCAGTAGCGAATAACTCTCCGAAATCTCACTTTGTAATTCTGCGAAAATATTCTCTTTCAAAAGATCCAGTTCATTACTTTCGAGGTGCAACGTGTCTAAGGTTTTTGCATTGGTAGAATGGACATTCGTTCCAAACGTTTCGAGTCCTGTCTCTAGCTCCGTCCACAAAGGATCTGTTGTCAACGCAAGAATAGAAGCACTGAGCGGCGCAGAATCTTTAAGCGTTTGGACTTCATTGATCTGAGAAATTTCTGTATCAAGTGCTGTATTGAGATTTGTTCGTTCGGTAGCTAAATCGCCTGTTCCCACTCGTTGCGCTTCGTACAGATTTCGCTTTGGCGTAAAGTAGGTATCCGGATAATAAAAGTAAAAGAGATTCTTCGAAGCCACAAATTCAGAGTCAATCGCATCCGTAATCTCTCCGGCTTCCGTTTGTAAAAATGGAATATAGGTATCTAAGTTTGTTCCCAAGTTCGTATAGAGCGTACTATTTTGACTATCCAACGCATTACGCCATCCGGTATTTTCAGAGTCTAGTGAGCCCTCGAGCGTCGTAGTAATCGTATCTAATGCCGCATTAAAGGTGGCCAATTCTGTGTTATCCAATGCGATCGCCGTATTGATCGTAATGGCATCTAATGCTGTTTTGAGATCCACTATTTCATCCAGCATATTGGTTTTCAAGAGAGACCTTCTGGATTCGAGAGAAGCCAAAAGCCCGGTATTTTCTGCAAGTAAATCGGTATTCAGGTCACTTCCAATGGTATCGAGTGACGAAACTTTGCTGGTCACTATTGCATTGAGAGTGGTCGCTAATCCATCCGGCAACGTTCCCAAATCGGCCTCCAAAGATGGAACGATCGTATCAAGTTCTGTTTTTAAATCTCCGACACTATAACTCGCCCCTCTACAGAAAAAACCCGTATTGTAATAAGCTTCAATCTCCGTTTTCAATTCATCTACGGCTTCTCCGACCTTGGTTTTTTCATCTTCTACCGAATTCGTCACGGCAGTTTCAAAAGCCGTAATATTGGTATCCGCCGTCGTAGAATCAAGCGCATTTCCCACATCAACCAACGCATCATCTGTGAGTGTCTCTACATTTTGTCGTCGCGTTGTAAACAGTCCAGGAATGGCAGATTCTTCTGCATCGAAAAGGCTATCGAGAGAAACCTTCGTCACATTAATCACAGAAGTCACACTCGCTCCCTCTGATGTATTTGCGGATGAAAAAGTCGTAGCCGCTATCGCCGTACTCACAGCAGAAGAGGCCGTAGTAAATGCGGTATTCATATCTGTCCGCGTGCTACTTGTTTGGCTTGTGATCCCCGTTTTGGCCGTGCTAAAAGAACTTTCCAATTGTGTTTGGGAAAGGTCCAACGCTGGCTCAATTTCTCCCCACTTGGTATACACCACTTCAAAGAGGATATCATTCAAATCCTGAAGCAATAAAGCACTGGATTTCAAATTTCCTTCCGCTGTAATCGCATTGATATCCAATATATTTTTTCGAGCATCGATAAGTACTTTTTCTTTAAAATCGATATCAGAATAAGAATGGTTTCGATAATCAAAGATATTGAGGAATGGTAATCGATGATAGTTGTCGGCAAGAGGTAGCCCTTCTTCCACGTAGTCACGAATCACCCCATGATCCAAAAATGAAAATCCACGTGGATAATCCACTGGCATAGCCATTGCCTGCATACTAGACACCTGTGCATTGATCGTTTCAATACGTGGCTCATTGTGGAGCATCAATGAAGTAAATTCTCGAGGCTCTGGCTCCGTAGGATCATATTCAAGTTTCAAATCGAGAATGGGTTCACATCCCAATGCTCCCGGCTTTCCGTCAAATACTTCTTTCGTTCCTCGCAGGTCGTTTATTTTTTCTCCGGCAACATGGGTCCACTGTGGCACGGCCTCCTGATAACAACTCCCTGCCCAGGCTCCGGACCATTCCGTTCCCGCCCCACGAGTGTACCAGGTTGAACTGTCCCATCCACTTACACGGTTCGGTAAACAATCTGGGGCATTGAATTCTTTTTCATTGGAATCGTAGCTGAGTTTATCCGAACAACAGTTATCAACCTTACACAAATAAGAGTCTCCATCGCCCTGATCACAGTTTCCATTGAGGATTCCCGTATCACAATCTTTCTTGGTCTCGAACCAATACGAACGATTTGCTTCCACCAATTGAGCCATTGGATTCGCATCTGTCCGTACAAGTCCCCGCAAGTAGGTACAATCCTCGACCGTCATTTCTGCTCGACTCGTCCCATTCCAAAAGGCTGGCAAGTCTTTCGTGGATCCCGGACGTGTTTGAAATCCTCCGCCACTACAATTCGGCAAAAGCTTCGAAGGCATAGAATACGTTTTCCAATCCTCATCCACTACCAAAGGTGCCGCAATATTATAATCAATCAATGGCTGTGTAAGCGCCGTTTCCAGAGAATCATTAAAACCTTTCAAGAAGTTCAACGCCCACTCGTCCTTCTCCGAAACGAGTGTAATCGTCGTATCAACATCCCCTACATCCCATCGTCCAGACTGCCCAATCCGGAAATGAATCTTTCCCAGAAAATTTTCCCAGGCTTCAAAATAACGCTTCGTAATACTCTCCACCATAAACTTCGTATGCACATCCGGCACGTTATCTAAGTTGGCCGAAGTATCGGCCGGATCTTCTTTTTCGTCTCGTAAATCCTCTGAGATTAGAGCATCCTCAACCAGTGAATTCACATCAAAATCTTCTAAAATCGTTGCGGCCCAATGTTTCGTAAATCGGTTATAGATAATGTGTTCTGCAAAGTTAATCCAGTTCTCATACATCTCTTTCTGTTTGTCGAAGAGCCCTTCTTTTTGGCTCAACTCATCCCAGAAAAAGACCTTCTTTCCATAGGTTACTTCTCCGTTGTGTACTCGATGATTTTGATCGAAGTACTGACTCAATTCCGTTTCTCGCCCCTCTACAGAACCTTTATCCGAACGAATCAATCCATGCCAAATCTCGGCCTCATGATCCCCTCCTTCATAGACAAAACGATTTTTTTCTTGGTCCCACTCATAGGTTCGCTGTTCAAAGTCTACATAGGGAAAAACACTTGGTCCTACGTTTCCGTTTTTTTCGACAATTGGAAGTGGTACATCCCCAATCAACACCGTCCCCACGAGTTGAGACAAATTATCATCTTCGAGTCCCGAAAAGAAGAGCGAACTCTGTCCTTCAAAAATCTCCCATGGTTCCACATCTTCTGGAATAGTCACTAAAACAGACTGTCCATTCACCGCCTCTTGAACATCGATCGCATACCGTTCAATCTTGTCTGCAAGCTCATTATTTTCGAGCAAGTTTTCTTCGACCAATATGGACACAATTTTTGTTCGACGAGATTCGGGAACATTGAGTTCTCCAGATGAAAAGTTCCACCACTGCGCTAATGCGGGCGAAACGTGTGGGAAAAACACACAAAAAATAGCCACAAATGCGACTCCTCTTTTGAACAATTTTTTTATTCGAAAAGGCATTTATTTTTCTATCTGTATTTCTGCTGAAATTATGCGTCATGACAAAGTAAAACTCAAGGAAAACAGATTGACTTTTTCCCCTCTCAGGCTGAAGAAACAAAGCAAAAAACATTCCCCGAAAAGAAAGCCCAAAAAGAAAAAAATGAAAGACAAAAATTACGCCGCCATTCCCATTGAAGAAACGCCACCTCCTCCAAATTTTTGTTGGAGACTTTTCCAGATCACATCTGGATCGTGGAAGATTTTATCCCCTTCTCCTCCTTTTACGAGTTTCACCGCTCGTTGTTTGATAGGATCGGATTCATCTCGCACAGCCGGTTTCCCTTCTGCACGACGATTCATTGTCAGGAATTCATTATATTCTGTTGATCCAGAGTTTTGAAACACATTTCCCATCAACTCATAAATCTCTTTTTTTGATTTTAATGCCTGAAAAGAATACGAACTTTCTTTTTCCCAATCAGCTTTACCAAACACAAGTACGTTTTTACTTCCATCCGCGAGATTCAGATTCCCCTGAATTGTCTGCAAAATAGCGAAAGCTGCACGCATTCGTTCTCCTACATTTTTCAAAATTTCAGTTCGTTGTTTTTGCCATTCTGGACTGGATAGTCCATATTCCTGATCTCCTTCCTTAACGTAGTCATGCATCGTCTTAAAATACGGATCATATCCAGACAATACATTTCGCCAGAAGTCCTCTGTGAGTTTATTTTCGTCGTTTGATTGTTTTACCAAAAGAGAGATCACTTGATCCGGCCCCATTTCAGGACTAAAGAGAGCCCCATCATCATGGTCAAAGTTCTTCGACCCACTTCGAAGCATTCGTTGTACCCGAGATTGTGCTGTCGGAGATTGGTGAAGCACGGTATAGAAGAACTTTCGGCTTCTATCTCGAATGAGATCCGAATCACATCGATATGTTTCTCCTGGTTTTCGGAACATCTTGGCCCAAATTTGGAAATCTTTAAACTGCCAGTCTCTTGGTTCTGCCCCTGGTGTATTCGGAGGCACAATTCTTCCATCCTTTTTCCAAGATTCTTTATCGGCAAAGAAATCCACATGTGGAACTCCCGCCAAAAACTCCCCATTCAATCGTGTAAACACATCTCGAGAAAGCAATCCAGAAGCCACTCCATGAATCAAGAGATACCATCGTTGGTCATAGAGAGGTCCTCCATTCATTTTCCCCGCGGCAAAAGCAAAACGTAAGAACCCTT
>JBNKLH010000038.1:0-8518 GCA_050292255.1 Candidatus Altimarinota bacterium
ACAGGTTTGATAATATAGCTTCCGTTCATTTCGAAACGCCAATCTCCGACGCATCCGCTCCTCCGGACACAAAGTCGGCACAGGAACGCCCATTTTTTCATAGAACTTCAAATCCTCAGAAGTGACTTCAAATTCTTTTCCAGAGACAGCACAAACTTTCTTCATTAATTCACTTCTTTTAAATAACAAGACTCGCAATACACCTTCTCAGGTCTCTCTGGAGAGAAGGTTGTTTGGATATCCATGGAACAATTATCACATTTCCTTTCCCAAAGTTTTCGTGGATTTCTCAATGCCATCCTGTTCTGATGTCGACAATCCGGACATTTCCGCGGGACCGGTAGATTCATCTTTCGATAAAATGAAAGTTCGGCCTTTTGGATACGGTAATGTTTCTGACAACATTCACATTGAAGAATCTGTTTGCAAATATCATCCCCAATATCTGAAATATCTCCCTTTAATTCATAAATCGGCCCATCATATCTCGTTGTCTCTTCTTTCTCTTTCCATTTGTAACCTTTCGATAGAGCTTCCTCTTTCGTGAGAGGATAAAAAAACTGAGCATTCGTTTCATTGTATCCATATATAGAAATAGAAGCAGGAAAAAACTCTCCCCATTCCCCAGTTTTCTTCATATGTTCAATAATTTTATCTCTCAAAACAAAGTACTCTTCTTTGGTATATTGTTTATTAAGGATGCAATACTCCGCCTTTTTGAGGCCGACACAACCAAAACAATTTTTCACTGATGGAAAACAATCCTGACAATACATGAGATCCGAAACGTTTTGCCAACAATGAACGCAAAACAGACAGTTAAAGACATTGTATCCACATCCAACACATTCATACAAACGCTCGCAATTCAGCCCAAACATGGAGAAGTCATAGGAATCTTTTGCCCCATTCAAAACCTCATAACAATACGCACAATCTTCCAAATCACGACAATCAAATACTTCTCGAGAGTTTTTACATTTTTGGATATGATCTCCCAAACAATTCTCACACTGTATTTCTCTCAAATAACGTTTCGGCGTTTCCAGATAAATTTTCTTATTTTTCTCTCGAATCTCCTCCACCGAAAGCTTCATTTGTTCGTATTCCTCTTTGGATACCGGTTTATTGAAAACATAATATTCTTTCTGAACAAGCCCATGACATCCCACACAGTTCTTACACCCCCTCAAGTTTGTTGAAAAAGAACAGTCTGAACAATCCGAACAGTCCGTAGAATAAATCGTATTATAGCATCCCATCAAATCAGTTCCCTCATAACACAATTCACATCTATCAACTCGTAAACAATCCACACAATCACGAGAATTATTTATACCACGTGAATACATACAATCCTCATTCTTTTCTGCTTGAGAAATCAAATAACAGTTTTTGGATTCACTCGCACAGTTTGTATATTCTGCATTTTGGTCCAACAAAGGATCAATAAAGGCGTTATATCGTGGGACTTTATCGTACAGCTCTTTATACTGCTCAAAAAACGGCCGAGAAAAATCAAAATCTTGCCCATAATCCTGAGGATTCCAGTGATCTTTTTGCCATTCTGTAATATGAAAAACCGGAAACGGAACATCCGAACTATAGACTGAGATCATCATTCTTCCGCTTGAATCACATTTCCGTCGATACAACGAACGCTCATTACGAAATAAAAGCCGTCGCCTTTCTCGCTCCTCCGGACACAAGGTCGGCACTGGAACGCCCATTTTTTCATAAAATTTCAAATCCTCAGAAGTGATCTCAAATTCTTTTCCGGAAACGGCACAGATTTTCTTCATTAATTTAGTTCTTTGAAATAACAAGATTCACAAAATACTTTTTCAGATTCAAAAGCTGTTTTCACATCCACTCCACAACTCCCACATTTTCTATCGAATAATCGGTGCGGAGGACGACTTCTCAAACGCTCTTGATAACGACATTGTGGACATTTCCGAGGGATCGGAATTCCCATTTTTTTGTAAAATTCAAACTCTAATCCCTGAATTTTATAATGCTTTCCATCATGGCTACAGGTCAGCACCTGCTCACATACATCATCCCCCACCTCATCAATCGAATCCGGTAACTCTACAACTGGTCCTTCATATTTCGTAGTGGACTCTTCATCTTTCCATGGATAACCCTTTTTAATTGCCTCCTCTTTCGTCAAAGGAAAATATTCATAGGCCGCCGTCTCGTTGTATCCGAATGGAGAGAAAGATATAGGAAAAAATTCTCCCCATTCTCCCGTTTTTTTCATATGGGCAATTATTTTGTCTCGTAATTTGAAGTACTCCTCCTTAGAATATTGTTTATTTAAAATACAATACTGTTCTCGTTTCAAACCTATACATCCAAACAAATCATGACAACTATGACAATTGTCAGAATAAGATATATTTTTTGATTTCCAGCACCATGTAGAAAACGTTGTCATCCAAGACTCATCAGGAGTTATGCATTCTAGACACCACTCTGGTTTTCCACTTTGGACAATATCATAACAGTATTTTGGACCACCTCCTCCGCGGTCAAAGAATTTACAATGTTCTCCCCCAAAAGAATCATACCCATGATAGTTCTTACAATTAAACAGCCCCTCTCCCAAAGAATCTTCACAATTCTGCATATGCATAGCCGGAAGTGGATGTTGATGAGAAAACTTCTGAAAATACCTTTTCATATTCTCCACTTGCTGAAAAGACTTTAATGAAAAAACAGACATCTTTTTCTCATATTCTTCCTTCGAATGAGGTTCATTAAAAATATAATACTCTTTCTGACGCAAATTCACACATCCGAAGCAATTCGTACATCCTTTTAGGTCTCGCCCAAAGAAACAATTTGAACAGTTTGAACTATTCCACAAATACGCACAGTTATAAATCTTTTGTGCATTGCAACATTCATACACCAATTCACTCTCCACATTTACTGCATCACTATCAAATACCTCTACAACCTCATTACAATTTCTGTTATAAGCCGAATCTCTTATCTTCCAGCTCCCCATGACAAGGTAGCAATTCTTTCCATACGCAAAATCCTGACAATAAGCACAATTCTCACTTTGAACCTCATTATCATTGACAATAGCTATCTGTGGAACATCATGAAACAGCTCTACAAATTGCTCAAAAAAAGGCCTTTCAAAATCAAAATCCCGACCATAACTCAATGGATCCCATTTATCTGACCACCAGTATTTATTAGCATAAACGGGAAAAGGTCTATTTTCATGATGGATAGAAATAATTAATTTCCCAGTTGCACTACATTTTCGTCGATAGAGTGTTTGCTCATTTCTCCAAGAAAGCCGTCGCCTTTCTCGCTCCTCCGGACACAAGGTCGGCACTGGAACGCCCATTTTTTCATAGAATTTCAAATCCTCTTCTGTGATTTCAAATTCTTTTCCAGAGACAGCACAAATTGTCTTCATTAATCCAAATTTTACACAAAACAGAAAAACAGCAAAAAACAATATTCCAAAAAACACATTAACCCGCTCGACAAAAGGATTTCAATATGATAAAATTCTGTCGAAAAATTTTTACAAAAATGATAGAAAAAGACCTCCAATTTCTCGGACTCTCAGACGAAGAAACTAAAATCTATCTCACACTCTTGAAATTCGGGACTTCCCCCGTCACCCAAATCGCCCGACTCACCAAAATCGGACGCGTAAACTGCTATCACCATATCCAAAAACTTATCCAAAAGGGACTCATCTCCCAATCACAGAAATCAAAGGTAAAACAATTCTCAGCCGAAAACCCTCGAATCTTCCTCAACCGAGAAAAAGAACGAACGAATGTCGCCCAAGAACTCATCCCCCAACTCATAGCCCTTTCTGCCGGAAGCTCCCAAAAACCCCGTATTCAGCTCTTTGAAGGAAAGTCTGGAATCCGAAATATCCTCGAAACCATGACCGAACTCAAAGGCGGAGAAATCGTAAGCTTTGCGAACTTCGAAAAAATGACAGAATTCCTCCCGGAGTTCCTCCTCAAAGAGCACTTCCAAAAACGGATACAAAATAAAATTAAAACTCGATTTATCGCTCCATGGACAGAAAACTCTGAAAATTTCCGCACCCAGTTTTTCCCAAAGGAATTCAACGAAAACCTACTCGAAACCTTCCTTATTTCCCCCAAAGAATTCCACTTCGAATCTGAAATATCCATCTTTGGCGGATCTATCGCCATTATGAACCTAAACGAACAAAACCCTGTCGGAGTTCTCATCGAAAACGCCGAACTTTTTCGGACACAAAAAGCCATCTTTGACCTTGCTTGGCTTGGGGCAACAAGTTTTATTACACAGTAGCTTCCGCTGCCTCAATCGTATTTTCGATCAGGCTCACCACCGTCATCGGACCGACTCCTCGTGGAACCGGAGAAATCTTCCCCGCGACTTTTTCAGCGGATTCAAAGTGTACATCTCCGCACAATTTCCCATCGTCTTTTCGGTGAATTCCAACGTCAATAATAGTCGCCCCTTTGGGGATTTGATCTCCGTGAAGGAATTCCGGTCGTCCAACAGCCACAATAATGATATCTGCTTTTTCTAATTGTTCGTTCAAATTTTTTGTTCGAGCAGCCGGTCCCCACTCTCCTAAATGCCCGAGTATCGGCTTTTCGAAACCTTTTTCAATGGCTTCAACTGGGCGCGTCAAATGGTCTGATGTCCCGGCTCTGTTCCAAAAGTTTTGTGCCAATTCTGGAGTTATTGCGACATAAATCCCACTCGAAATCACGAATAATAACCCTGCCAGCAAGACGCCCTTGAAATACTTTCTTCGGACCATCTTGGGCAAAGAAAATCCCATTTTTTGTGCCCCCCAAAATAAAATCACCACCACCAATCCCAACACTGCCGCACGTGAATAGCTCTGCACAATTCCGAGCATTAAAATCGCTAAAAACACGATGTGCAATATTCGTTTCCATTTTGTCTGATGATCGAGAAGGCCTTTCAGTCCCAAGAAAAATGCCACCAATAAAAGATGTGAAAATTCGATTGGACCAGAACTCGCTCCTTGCATGCGGATAAACTCCCCCGTCTCATGCCACAAAGGAATCGTCTGTCCAGGAACCCAAGAAGAAATCGTTGTTGAATAAAAATTTTGCACAACAATACCTCCCCCCAGAAACTTCACCCACACCCCAAAAAGAACGCTCAAGACACAGGAAATCACAAACACGGAGGAAAAAGATTTCATGATTTTCTCTTTCTCTTCGAAATGTTTCGTGATGCTGGAGAAGATCAAAAAGACCATAAATCCAAGTCCCAAATATCGCGCCGCCAAAGCAGCCGTTGGCAAATCACTATTCAAAAGCGTGAGAAACGTCAGCACACCGATAAATCCCATATCCCAAAATTCAACCGTGGTAATTTCCGGGACATTTTTCTTTTTCAGTTGAACAATTTCTTTGATCAACACAACAACAAAAAGGAGCCCAAAAATCGCTTCTTTCCAGTAGCGAAAAGGCTCTGGGAGAAAGACCGTCACCGCTCCGTGCCATGGCAAAAGTGCGGCCAAAAACGCTGAAAGCACTATCATGATGGAACTGAGAGAGAGTTTTTTCATGGGATTTTTTTTTGAGTATACCGTAAGCATTGCCAGAACAAAAAAACATTCCTACAATCAGATCGATGAACAAATATATTCTCGCTCTCGGATGCCTCTTGTTTTCGACTCCCCTCTTTGCTGCAGGTAATCTCGGGATCCAGATGACCGATATCCCTCAAAGCGTTCTCCCGAGTAACGCTATCCGTGTTCCCATCGCAGAATACCAATTCTTTGCCAAGGATGAACCCGTAGAAATCACCGGACTGGAAATGCTCCGAACAGGACTCTCGAGTAATGAAAACTTTGGGAATGTCTGGGCTGAAACGGATTATTTTGAACGGTCACTTCGGACACGATTTCAGTACGACGACATGGCTCATATCAAGTTTCGACAACCCATCGTGATCTATCCCGGAGAAAGCCGACAAGTTATTGTTTTTGTGAATATCGAAGAAATGCAATACGGACGCACGGCGCAGTTTCACCTCACCGGACTCTGGACGGATGCCGAAGGATTGTGGGTAGAATAAACAAAATAAAAAGTCCCTCCATTGGTTCAAGGGAGGGATTAGGGTGGGTTCAACAACTTCAAAAAGACGCTGAATAGTTCAACGTCTTTTTTTACAATCAGTTTTGGTTTGGGTCTTTGGTTTTTATTACTTAGAGGCAGTGTCAGTAACCTCCGTCGCCATAAGAACTGCTTCGTCTCCTGGAAAACAGGAAGGATCATCTTTAAAATACTCCTCAATTAGTGCCTCCAAGTCATCTGCATATTGCAAAGACAATACATGCAACAACGTATCATCTTCTTTAAACCACACACCTCGGAACTTGGAATCGTCTCTGGCATGTTTATCAATCTGAATAATTACCGGCTCTTGTCGAGCTTCGATACTGTCCGCAATTTCCTCAGACAATCCATGAACCTGAATCGTTCGATCATCACCTATTTCAATATAGGTGATAATTTTAGATCCATAACGCTCAATCTGCGTACCCGGTATCCAAATACCTTTTCCCGAATTATTCGACCCCGAATTACAGCTAAAGAAAAATAATGCTGTCAATGTCAACACTCCTGTCATAATCGACCAAAACCACTTTCCATTTAAAAATTTTTCTAATTTCGTCATAACGTTTCACTTTTTGATTATTTAATAAATTCATCTATCTACCTCTATGTTCATACAAAACACACAACAAGATAGACGAATATCCACTCCCCCCGAAACCAAAAAGAACTGATTATTCTGAAAATTTCACACAACAAGCGCGGAGAAATTTCACAAATAAACAATTAGATATATTTCAAAAAATGTCAAGAAAGTCTATCGACTCATCCGGACTTCAAAAAACTGTTCTCCGATACGAATCGGCTCTCCCGGAATCGCACCGGCTTTTTCCAGTTTTCCCATCACATTCCACTTCTTCATCACGTCATAAACTCGCTCCCGAGCGGCTTCATTCTCCATAGGTGTTTGACGGACGATCTGCTCCAATCGCGGATTTCGCACCTCCCACCAATTCGCCATATGTTCGATCTCCACATTTCGAGAATCTAATTTTTCCTTCTTTTCGGCTGGGAAATATTCCACGACATCGTCTTCTTTGGCTTGAATATATTCTTCTGGTTCTTGAGAAAGCACTATCCCATCTTCGGACAAAACCACCTCTGTGTCTTTTTCTTCTTCGTTAACAATTGGCACGAGTTTTTCCATTTCACGCAAAAGATCCTTCACCCCTTCATGCGTGGCTGCAGATATTTTGTGCGGACGGAAACCGTATTTCTTTTCAAACTCATCAATCAAAAAATCTTCAAGCTCTCCATCCGTCAAATCGATTTTTGAAAACGCCACCAACTGTGGTTTTTCGGCCAACTCTGGAGAGAATTTTTTCAATTCATTTTGGATCGTTTCATAATCCTCCAGCGGCGTATCGCTCGTCACATCGATCAAATGGAGCACCGCATGGGCTCGTTGAATATGACGGAGAAACTGATGTCCCAAACCTTTCCCTTCGTGCGCCCCTTCGATCAATCCCGGCACATCCACAAAAACGATTTCCCGTTCGTCGATCTCACAAACCCCGAGATTGGGCACCAACGTCGTGAAGTGATATTCCGCGATCTTTGGTCGCGCATTACTCACGACCGAAATAAAGGTTGATTTCCCTGCACTCGGCAATCCCACGATCGCCACATCCGCCACAATTTTGAGTTCGAGTTCGAGTTCAAATTCTTCTCCCACGTCTCCCAGCTCTGCAAACTTTGGTGCCTGACGGATCGAGTTCACAAATCCGGCATTTCCTTTCCCTCCTTTTCCTCCTCTGGCAACCAATGCGGTCTGCCCTTTTTTTACTAAATCAGCCATTACCTGCATGCTTCCTTTTTTTCGGATAATCGTCCCCACTGGTACGTCTAAATACAAATCTTCTCCATACGCCCCAAATCGATTATTTTTCCCTCCGGGTTTCCCGTTTTCTGCTCGGAAACTTTTAACCTGATGATAATCAGACAACGTGTGAATATTATCAATCGCCCGGAAATAGACATTTCCTCCATTTCCTCCATCTCCTCCATCGGGTCCTCCTTTGGGGATATATTTTTCTCTCCGAAAGCTCACGGCCCCCTGCCCACCTTTTCCGGCGGTGATTTTGATACGGGCTTCATCAACAAACATGTTTCAAGTTTTTAGAGAGAATTCAGTAATTCTTCGCAGACAGTATCATAATATCGGAATAATACAACAGTAGACACCAAAAAGTCGGCATTATAAAAAAAATAGACCTCCCCGAAAGGAAGCCTATTTTCTTTCATTTTAAATATAAAATTTCTTATTTCGAGCACCGCCCAAACAAACTTTTGAAGAAAATCTTTACATGAAAGAGAAACCCTTCTCCTTCTTCACACTTTGGAGGTGCCAGTTTTGTTTGTACATCCTTATC
>JBNKLH010000039.1:0-8418 GCA_050292255.1 Candidatus Altimarinota bacterium
CTTTCTCCGCGACAGTCTCTCCTAGCATAGCAGCCACCGTAATATTCAGTTTCTTTTCATCAATAACCTCTTGCATAAATGTCTTCATGTCTTCCATTGTAGGCATTGGTTTTCCCGCTTTTGCCATATCTCGAACTTTTTCAAATACTCCCACAGAAACCGTTTTTTCTTCTTGGGATTGCTGAGAAAATTCATGAGACGAAAAAATTAAGGGAACAAGTTTCCCCAAATCTTCATCACTCATCTTTGAAAGTTCCTTGTAAACAACCGGATCCAAAAGACTGTTTGCAAGAATGAGTTCTTTCAATTGATCTATCTTGTTTCCAGATTCTTCCAAAACTTCATCCTGTTCTAGGACTACATCTTTTTTTTCTTCCACAACAGATACTTCTTCTTTCCCAAACAAAGCCTCTATTTCGTCTTTCCAAAAACCATAAAGAACTGCTGCTTCCTCATGTCCACCTGCAATAAAGAGAATTTTCTCCTCAATCTCAGCCTTTAGTTTTGCTTTTTCAGCCTCACTCAACCCTTTCACCATATCAACCGTCTCTTGGCTCGTAAGAAGAGCTTCGACACTCGCAACTGCATTTTCAAGGCTTTGGTTTACCTGTTCATTGCTGACACGGAGTTTTTTCAACTCTTCAAGAGTCGTCTTCCCAATCTCAGCTTCTGAGAGTTGGGTCATTTTTTCCGGAAGCTTTGGAGAATTTGGCATCTTATTTCTGTTTTGAATATTTTTTGAAAATTTCTTTCAAGCGTACTTGCAACTCCGAAACCATTTGGAGTTTTTGTTTTGCCGTTAGCTTTTTGGTTTGTTTTTTCATGATTATTGGTTTTTGTTTTCCAATTCATCCCAAGCAGATTCGAGGTCCTGATCTGCTTTTTGGCCTTCAATTTTCTCTCGTTGACTGATGGTACGATCCAGCTTCCGGATCTCTTCTGGGGACTTAAACCCGCTGAAGAGTTTATCTTTTTTCTGGTGTCGACGTCCAAATCGCATCTAAAAAGAGAAATTAAATCATTAGATTATACCACAATGGGACTCGAAATACAAATTGAAGTCTCCGGCAAATCCCAGTACACTGATGTCCGTGGATAAAGAAGCCGCCCAAAAACGTATCGAACAACTCCGAAGTCAGATTTGGGAGGCCAATGCAGCGTATTTCAATAACGCTCAGGAAATTGTTCCAGAGTCTGTTCGTGATCAGCTCAAACAAGAGCTCATCCGACTCGAAAAAGAATTCCCTGAACTTATCACTCTAGAATCTCCGACACAACGAGTAGGAGCCCCTCTGGATGGGAAATTGCCAAAAATAGAACATAAATCCCGAAAGTTTTCTCTCTCTGATATTTTTGAAGCCGAAGAAGCCCGTGAGTTTGATGAGCGCGTAAAACGGTTTTTGAAAACGGAAAAAGTAGAGTACTCCTGTGAACTCAAAATTGATGGTGTGAACGTTACCCTTTGGTATGAAAAAGGACGACTCATAAAGGCTATTTCGCGTGGAGATGGATTCATCGGAGAAGACATCACACATAGCATCCGAACGTGTAAAAATGTTCCCCTTTCGCTCAAAGATCCTCTTGATCTCGAGGTTTCTGGAGAGTGCTTTATTACGAAAAAAGATTTCAAACACATCCTCGTGCAGAACCCGGATGAAGAGTTTAAAAATGCTCGAAATCTCGCCGCTGGATCCATTCGACAACTCGATCCGTCTATCGCTGCTGAACGAAAACTTCATATGTTTCTCTATGAACTCGGTGAGACATCCCTCCCAGTGGGAGGGAATGAGGGAGGGATTTCAACCCAGTCTGACTTCTTTAAATTTCTCGATCAGCAACATCTCCCACATGAATCTTCTGGGCATTTCAAAGTTTTTAAAAATATAGAAGACGTAATCAAATTCTGTGAATACTGGAACGATCCTTCTCACAAAGAAAAACTGCCTTTTGATATCGATGGAGTCGTGATCAAAGTGCATGATTTTGGACTTCGACGAAGACTCGGATTCACCGCCAAAACCGCTAAATTTGCCGTTGCCTGGAAGTTTCCGGCAGAAGAAAAATACACCAAACTTTTAGATGTACATTTCCAAGTCGGACGGACCGGAGCCGTGACTCCTGTGGGGATTTTGGAACCCGTCGATCTCGCCGGATCTACTGTCTCTCGAGCTTCACTGCACAACTTCTCAGAAATGCAGAAGAAGGACATCAAACTCGGAGACACCGTGATCGTCCGAAAAGCCGGAGACATTATTCCGGAGATTTTGGAACCCATCACGAAATTTCGAAATGGAACAGAAACTGACATTGTGTTACCAAAAAATTGTCCGGAATGTGGACAAGAAATTGATACCAGTGAGATCGTCGCACGATGCCTCAATCCAGCGTGTCCGGCACGACACAGAGAAAACCTTATCTTTTTTGCAAAAAGCCTGAAGATTGACGGACTCGGTGAAAAAACAATCGACGCTATGCTCGAACTCGATCTCATCAAAACTCCAGCAGATCTTTGGAAACTCGGACAATTTGATCTTATTCAATTGCCTGGGTTTAAGGCCAAGAAAGTGTTGAACCTTTTGGAGTCGCTAAAAATTCGGAAGCAAATCCTTCTTTCTGATCTTCTAACCGCTCTTGGGATTCGTTTGGTTGGTGCGGAAAATGCGAAACTCTTTGCCGACTTTATCCAAAACAAACTCCACAACCCAACGCTGAAAGAGTTGAATGAAACACTCATTTCTACAATCTCACAAGAAGAACTCCTCAATATTGATGGAATTGGAAACAAAGTTGCCGAAAGCTTCTGGAATTATCTCCAAGAAACGCATACGCAAGAACTTTTCCAAGATTTTGAATCCATCGGCATCGAACTAATTTGGCCGGAAAAAAAGGAATCTAATGGTCCACTTGCAGGAAAAAAATTCGTCATCACCGGAAGTTTTGAAAGCTTTTCTCGAGATGAACTCAAAAAACTCATCTCTGATAATGGCGGGAAGATTCTCTCTGCTATTTCCAAGAACTGTGATGTCCTCGTCGCCGGAGAAAAAGCCGGATCGAAACTAAAGAAAGCGGAAGAACTTAATATTAGTGTATGGAATGAGAACCAAATTTGTACTGAATTGGGCTTAGAAAAGGGAGAAGAAGAGCAGGTTAGTTTGTTTTAGGAGCGACAAAGTTAGAAAGTGAGAAAGCTTGAAAGTTTAATACAAGGGTATAAGGAAGTTTTTTCGAACCATACTCTCCAACTCTGAAGCTCTAAAACTCTCCAACTTCCCAACAGACACCTAATAAACGACAGCTTCTTTTGACAGGTCTGAAAAATCAAGTAAAGTTCGTCTGATTTTTTGGTTATCGACATGAATAAAACTATCGTCAAACGCTTTCTGATGGTCGTCGGGATTACAATTCTCACGGCTATTTTTTCACTTCCACCAAGTTATTTTGGAGACAATGCCTTTAGTAAAAAACTCACAGAATATAAGGTAACGCTCGGTCTTGATTTGGCTGGAGGAACTGAATTGGATTACAAAATTGATTTGAGTGATGCTATCGCCCAAAACAATGATGATGATCCGACAAACAATGTGAATTTGGACAGCATTTCAGAATCTGTACGAGATGCACTCGAACGACGGGTGAATCCTGCCGGAGTCGGAGAAATCGTAGTAAAACGATCTCAAGTGGATGGAGATGAGCACATTTTGATCCAAATGCCACCAAGCTCAAGTGTGGAACAAGCGAAAAAAGACGCAGAAAAAGATAACCGATTGGAATTCTTCGAAGAAGACCCAACACTAGTTGATGCAGAAAAAAACCGAATTCAAAATATTTTGACTTCTCTTAATAATGCAAACTGGGACACACGAGCGGCTGAATTTGAAAAAGATCCAGAAGTTCTCGTCCAAACATTCGAACCACGTTGGATGGATGAAGTACACGATCCAGCTCTTATGGAGCCATTGAAATCAGCAAACAAGGGAAGTATTCTTCCGACTGTTTTTGATACTCAGACTGAACTCGAATACACACTCGATGAAAACGGACAAATGATGGTAAATGCCATGCCTCAATCCGTATTGGGTATTATCCGAGTAACAGAACGAACCACTCAAGAACGAGAAAAAACAACACCAGAACAAGTAGAATCTCGACACATTTTGTTTGCCTACCCAGGCGCAGAACGAGCCGGAGATGATGTAAAATACGCATCTGAAGAAGAAGCTCGAATGGAAGCAGAAAAAGTATTAGAACAACTCAAAACAGAAGGAACAGAAAATTTCGCAGAATTGGCCAAGGAATACTCTACCGAGCCAGCCGCACAACAAACAGGAGGAAGCCTCGGAAAATTTGCACGAGGACAAATGACACCGGTATTCGAAGAAGCCGCCTTCAATAACGAAGTTGGTTTGATCCCTGAGATTGTAACTTCGCCATTTGGATTCCACATCATGGAAGTAATGGGAAAATACCCAGAAACAAAAGAAACCGTAAAAGATACAAAAGTTGGATACGAACTCCTTGGATGGAAAAAAGATGACCTCGGATGGAAAAAAACAAAACTCGGAGGATCTCAACTTGAAAATGCCATGGTCGGGATCGATGAACTTGGACAACCAAAAGTAGATCTTCTCTTTAATGATGAAGGAGGAAAACTCTTCGCCGAAATCACAGAACGAGTTTCAAACCGAAAATGTAACAACGGACTTTGCCGACTTGGAATCAAAGTCGGAGGAAACTGGATCAGCCTTCCTACGGTAAGCCAAAAAATTATCGGACGAACGGCTCAGATCACCGGGAACTTTACCTTTGATAGCGCACGAGAATTGGCAGACGGTCTCAACCTTGGGGCGATCGACGCACCGGTTCGACTCTCCGGACAAATGACGATCGAAGCCACCCTCGGACAAGATCAACTCAATAAAAGCTTGAAAGCAGGAGCTCTTGGACTGGCAGCTACAATGCTCTTCATGATCTTCTCTTATCGATTGGCAGGACTCGTAGCCGCTTTTGCCTTGGCACTTTACGCAGGGATCTATGTTTTGGTCTTGGAATTCTGGCCAGAGTCATTCGGAGGGCCAATCGTTCTCTCACTTTCAGGAGTAGCTGGTATCGCACTCTCTATTGGACTTGCGGTGGACGGAAACATCCTGATCTTCGAACGAATGAAAGAAGAAATGCGAAAAGGACGAGGACTTCACCAAGCACTCGATATCGGATTTGAACGAGCCTGGAATGCGATCCGAGATTCAAACCTTACGACCCTTATTACGTGTTTGATCTTGTTTAACCTTGGAAGCGCAATGATCAAAGGATTTGCGATTACATTGATCGTAGGAACACTCCTCTCAATGTTTACCGCGATCACTATCTCACGAAACATTTTGCATTACCTCTTGCTCACAAAAGGATTGCAAAAACCATGGCTCTTCGGCCTCAAAAAAGATGAAATTAAAGACTAATCTTCTTCTATCATGAACATTACGAAAAACCGTAAAATTTGGCTTTCCCTCTCCGGTGCACTTGTGGCAGCATCTATTGCCCTCGTGACAATCCTCGGATTTAACCTTGGACTCGATTTCCTTGGAGGGATTCGTTGGAACGTTGCTTTCCATGGAGAACAACATGTTTCTACCGAACAAATCTCTGACTTCTTTTCAACACAAGAACTCGAGAAAGATATACTTGTACAACCCGCAGCAGATGATCAGTTCTTGATCACGCTCGAAAATGTAACAGAAGAAAAATTCTCATCTATTTCAAAAGCAATGTCTGACACATTGGGAACTTTTGAAGAAGTCAGCTTCCGACGGGTAGACCCATCTCTGGGGAATCACTTCAAAATGAAAGCCTTCTATGCGATTGCAGCGGCATTGGCGGGGATCATTATCTTTGTGGCTATTGCCTTCCGAAAAGTCCCAAAAAGTGTGAATCCATGGCGATTTGGGGGAGCGGCTATTATCGCTCTTTTCCACGATATCTTGATCATTGCTGGAGTATTTGCCGTTCTTGGACTCGTGGCAGATGTAGAACTAGACCTTCAATTTATCGTCGCACTTCTCGCAACACTCGGGTTCTCTGTAAACGACACTATTGTGATCCTCGACCGAGTACGAGAAAATATTGCCCAACAAAAAGCCAAAGAAACATTCGCAGATGTGATTGAAAAATCTGTACAACAAACAATGCAACGATCTATCAACACGTCTGTTTCAACCTTGCTTCCATTGCTTGGACTCTTGTTCTTTGGAGCGGATGCAATTTTCTACTTCATCCTCGCTCTTACGATCGGGATTGTAGTGGGAACATACTCTTCTATCTTTATTGCAGCTCCAGTCCTTGTGACATGGCGAAACCTTGTGAATAAAGGGAAGTTCTAAATAATAGAAATGTAAAAGAAAAAGCGGCCATACGGTCGCTTTTTTTTATATCTTGTGAAAAAATCTTTAGCTGGTCATCAACCAGTCTTTTTTATTCTCAAGCGCTTCTGCTGCAGCAGCGGTTTGAGCTTCTTTTTTGGAACCTCCTACTCCGGTTCCAACCAATTTTTCTCCCAAATAAGCGCCCATTTTAAAGACCTTCTCATGATCCAATCCAGAAGAAGAAAGCACCTCATAGTGTGGCGTGATCCCGATAGTTCCTTGTGAGAGTTCTTGAAACTCAGATTTTGAATCAATATGAGCCTGATTTTCAAGGATTTCATCGATGTCCAACAAAATATAGTCCGCAATAAATTGCTTCGCCACTTCTAAACCTTTTGTCAGATACAAAGCCCCAATCAGAGCCTCCACAACATTCGCAAGTAAATAGGCCTTTTCTGCTCCTCCAGAACGAGATTCTCCTTTCGAAAGCAAAAGATACTTCCCAAGCTCTAAACGTCGTGCAACCTCTGCTAAATGATCTCCTTTGACCAAAGCAGAACGATAGTTCGTCAAATCCCCTTCTGGCGTCTCTGGAAACTTGTGGAATAAAAACTCCGTCGTAATGAGTTCGAGTACCGCATCACCCAAAAATTCCAAACGTTCATTGTGTTTATCGTATTCGGAATTTTCGTTTACAGCTGACCGGTGCGTAAATGCTTCGGTAAATACCAATTGTTCTTGGTCACTTACCGAAATATTTAATTGTTGAAAAAGATCTTCCATGGAAGTTCATTAAAAATAAACGACAGGATTGTAACACAAATCAAGGGATAAATAAACTTCAGACATAAACTAATATTCCGGCATTGAGGAAAAATCGGACTCCATTCAAAACAATTTCGTCGTGGAGACGAAGTCGGAGCAGAAGTTGGTTTGTAAATGGATTCGATGATGGATCACCGCCGGGAGCTTTTTTGGTTCTTTTTTGGCGGGCAAAAAAGAACGGAAACACCTCCTAAAAAAATAGGGACACTTCTTATATAGACTCCAGAAAAGCCTGAGTGACAACGTTCTACCTCACTACTCTTTCTCTTCTCGATCCTTTCCGATTTGTTGTCGGAATGAATCCAACACGGCATTGATAAATCCAGCAGATTTTTCTTCTCCAAATACTTTCGCAAGTTCAATGTACTCATTAATCACGACGATCGGTGGCGTATCAAGAAACTTCATTTCCGCCAATCCCAAAAGCAAAATCGCTCGGTTAATCGGAGCAATCTTTTCGTATGGAAATTCGGGTGCATACACCTTCAAAATCAATTTCAATTTCCCAAACTCCGTCACTACCAAACGAGCCAGCTTCTCTGCTAACTCATCTGTTTTCCCCTCTTCTACGTCTGAGAATATATGTTGCAGAGTCTCATCAAGGGAAACCTTTTGATCTCGCGCCAAAAATGAAAAAACAATCTCGATCGCAATACGTCTGCTCTCACGCCGAGATTCTTTTTTGCTGGTTGTCATTTGAAGATCTATGAGGACAAGAGGGCGTAAAAACTACGCTTTAATTTCTTGAACTGGAGTTTTTCCTTTTTTCTCTACGATTTTTCGGTCTCCGTACCATCCACATTCAGGACATACAAAGTGAGCCATTTTTCGAGCTCCACATTTTCCACATTTCCCCAAGCTAATTTTGTTTTGCAATTTCACTCGTTGTTTTCGTACATACGCTCCCCAACGCGAACCGGTTGAAGAAGGGGCTTGTTTTTTCGAAGGTACTGGTTTTTTAGACATGAGTAGAGGGTCTTATTATGCAGCTTTCTTAGCTTGTTCCATTTGACGTTTAAATCGTTCAACACGTCCAGAAGTGTCCATAAGTTTTTGTTTTCCAGTAAAGAATGGGTGGCTTGCACTCGATACATCCAATTGGATGACGTAGTACTTCACTCCTTTGTGTTCTTCGACTTCCTCAGATGTCAAAACAGAAAAAGCATAAAAATCTTTTCCGGCTCCTGCATCACGGAAAATAACTGGATGTAACTCTGGATGGATATCTTTCTTCATT
>JBNKLH010000040.1:0-8340 GCA_050292255.1 Candidatus Altimarinota bacterium
CTCTACCAACGTATCTTTCTTGTATTTTTGCCAGATAAGTTTTTGAGCGGCTTTTTGGAGCACTTCTTCTGTCACTCGATCTGGACGAGCCGGATCATAATTCCGATCAAAAACGGATCGCAACTCTTTTTCAAGTAATGTGAAGATCTCATGTTTGGTCCCCATATATCGGAATCCCCGAGCAGAAGTTTTGAAAGATTTAATCTTTCCATCCACCACTTTCAAAGCGACAAACAACGCTCCTCCGTCAGCCATCATGGTTCGATCTGCGAGTACGTGCTCATGGATTTTTTCGCCTAATTCAATCATCACATTTTCAGCCGGAATAGCTTCTTTTTCATTCATCATACGCGCGCCTTTTTTATCCAAGATCACTCCCAGACCATTCTTCATCACAAAAGTATTTTCCTTTCGCATCCCAAGAGATTTCACGATCATATCTCTATGACCATGTCGCATAAAGAGTTCTCCGTGGATCGGCGCGAAGTATTTTGGGTTGAGCAATGAAGTCATGAGTTTGCATTCTTCAGCATGTCCGTGTCCGGACACATGACTATCGAGCTGCTTGTTATCAAAGGTTTTTACGCCCAAATCAGCCAAGTTATTCATCACGGAAACAATAGCCATCTCATTTCCTGGAATTGGAGAAGATGAAAAAATCACCGTATCGTTTGGAGATAATTTCACATCTCGATGCGTCCCCGCCGCCATACGCGTAAGGGCCGCAAGTTCTTCTCCTTGTGATCCCGTACAGAGTACAAGCACTTTATTTGGGTCCATACTGTCCGCTGCTTTGGACATTTTTTGGATCGTTTTATCTTTACACTTGAGATAATTCAATTTCTTTGCGATCCCAAGATTTCGTTCCATAGACCGTCCTGTAATGAAGACCGTTCGCCCACATTTCTCGGCAGCCTCTACAATTTTGGAAATTCGACCAATATTACTTGCGAAGGTTGCCAGTACAATCCGTCCTGATGTTTGGCAGATTGTTTTTGCTAACTCTCCTTCGATCACAGATTCTGACAATGTATGTCCTGATTTGAGTGCGTTGGTAGAGTCTACTAATGCGAGCGCAACTCCTTTTGCCCCAATCCGAGCAATACGCCCGAGATCCGCGGGTTGGTCATCCGAAGGATTGGTATCAAATTTGAAATCGCTCGTATGTACAATCGCCCCATAAGGCGTATTCACCACGACTCCGACTCCATCCGGAATTGAGTGGTTGATATGGAAAAATTCCACCTCAAATCGCCCAAGTTTCAACTTTGTTTTGAGATTAATCTCCGTAATTTTGTAGTTATCTACCACCTCCCGATGATCTGAATGCGCCATGAGCAATTCTTTTGTCAGACGAGTCGCATACATCGGCGGATAACCCAAATCTCGGATGAGATATGGAGCTCCTCCGATATGGTCCAAGTGTCCGTGCGTATAAATTACTCCCCGGATTTTCTTTTTTCGTTCAATGAGGTAGGAGATATCCGGGACCAATACGTCCACTCCCAAATGTTCTGGTGATGGAAAATTCAATCCGGTATCAATAATGATGATGTCATTTTCCCATTCGATGAACATCATATTTTGCCCCACTTGTTCAAGTCCTCCCAATGGGACAACTTTGATCATCCCTACGTTCTTTGTTGGTTTGAGATAATTCGTTGGATGAAATTTTTCTCGCTTTTCAATCGTTGGCCGCGCAAAGGTCGGATCATAATCCCCTTCAGGAATAGTCTTTTGAGCTTGTTTTTGTGGAGCCTTTGAAACAGGTTTATGATTTTGTTTTCTCTGTGGTTTTTTCGGAGCCGGTTTTGAATTCTGTTTTGGTTTTGGTGAATTCGATGATTGATTATCTGATTTTATGAGCCCAGATTTGGCTAAAAATTTAGTTAACTTATCTTCTGTCATCGCATAAATAATTAAAAAATATTGTTTTTTCTCCCCTTCTGTTCGATGAAATATATTTATATAGCAATATCCGACCGAGAATTCGGTCAAAATTTACAAGAAATGAGTTCGAAAGAGCAATTTTTGAGAGAATGAGACGTGGGCGAGATGTCTCCAGGAAATGTGCATTGCACGGCCCTAATCACCCAGATTCTAACAGAGAATCCTCCTTTGGTCAATTTTTTTATTCAAAACAGTTTATCCCATTCAGACTTTGTTCTTCTGGAAAAAATACTACAATGAATCGGCTATGAAACTACGAACTTTATTTTTGGATCAGGGAGAGACTCTTGGGGGAGCAGAACGGTTTTTGCTCGATTTTTTCGACAGTCTCAGTGAATCCGAACTTCGTCGATTGGCCCCTGCCATTGTTGGAAATCCGATCCCCGGGTACAAAGAACGTCTTCCAGAGGGAATACATGTAGTCCCATTTACGTTCCCACAAGTCCGAGGAACATTTTTCAAAAAAGCACAGATCACCGCCAAACTTCTTAGTGCCGCAAAAGATCTTAAAAAACTTATAAAAACCTCTGGCGCGACACATGTCTGGGCGAATACCCCACGAACCATGTTTGTGGCATGGATTGCGAAGAAAATTCTACGAGCAAAATTCAAGTTTATCGTGATTATCCATGACTTTACGGTGCCGCCATTTTTGATGCAAAAGATTTCGAAGCGAGCAGATATCATCATTGCAAACTCTGTTCCATCCCGTCAGTTCGTACGAAAATTTTTGACCGAAAAGCAGTACGAAAAGATTCGGATTATTGAAAACGGGATTAATTTTGAAAACATTCCCGAAGCCCGACCGGCTCAAAAAGTTGAAAAAGTGGTACTCCTTGGACGTATCGATCCCCAAAAAGGACAAATGTACGCGCTCGAGGCGGCGGATCTCTTGGCCGAACGAAATCCGGAGTTGCATTTTTTTATTGTTGGTTCGCCGTTTGTGCTCGATGAAAGAACGGTAGAGTACGATCAAAAAATCCGACAGTTTGTGCAAGATCGAGAGTTGCATAATGTAGAGTTTATCTCCGAAGTCAAAGACCCTTTTACCGTGATGAAAGAAGCGGACCTCGTTCTCGCCTTACCAACCCTCCCTGAAACATTCGGACGGATTGTCACCGAAGGACTTTCTATGGGAGCCCTCGTGATCGCGTTTAATCTCACCGGACCAAAGCAAATCCTGAGTGGATTTCAAAATTTTTATGAAAAAGAAACCGGAGAAAGATTGCCAGAATCACTGTTGGTAGAGCCAGAAAGCGCAATGTCATTAGCCGAAAAAATTGCCTTCTTTGCCGATAATCCAGAAGCAGTACAGAAAATAACCGCTCAAACGCGAAAATACGTCGAACGACAATATCCCCTCCAGGAAACCCGGAAGCGGATGTTAAATGTGCTCTTGCACTCGTTTTAGATTCTATCCCAAGAGAGCATCCATTCCATCGAGATATTCTTCATTCAGATTAAATCCTCGTTGAAGTGCCTCATTTTGAATATCTGCGAGAATCTTAGAAAGGTTCTCGTTTTGAGCTAGTTCTTGAGCCGCCAATTCAAAGTTGTATGGATTTGAATAGTTCTTCAAATCACTTGCAGCACGTTGGACCACTTCTGGTTTTTCATTTTTTGTCTCGTTTTTTTCCGCATTTACAATCTCATCAATCTTCCCTTTTACGGTCTCTGTTGTTTTTTTCCATACAATTGTTTCTGCTTTCTCTTTTGCTTTTGGTTGTGGCAATGATTCCTTTAAATCCCCAAGTTCTTTCTTGAAACTTGCTAATACTCCATCTTTAATGCTTTCTTTTGCCGATTCGTGTCGTTCAACTGCCATGTGGGGGAAAAAGTTAAGATATCTCGGTATTCTACCAAAAATATTGACAAAAAGCAAGGAAATTACTACGCTCTGCGCGCAGCGAGAGCAGGTCTCGCATTTTTTGTGTATTTTTAAATATTTTCATGTCAAAGCAAATCGTCGTTCGTGGGGCCAAGATGCATAATCTGAAGAATTTAGATGTAGAAATTCCGCGAGATAAATTGACCGTCGTCACGGGAGTTTCCGGATCTGGGAAATCCTCACTTGCGTTTGATACCATCTATGCAGAAGGGCAACGACGATATGTGGAAAGCTTGAGTACGTATGCACGACAGTTTTTAAAATTACAGGAAAAACCCGAGGTTGATTCTATCGATGGATTGAGCCCGGCTATTTCTATTGATCAAAAAACCGCTCCCCGAAATCCCCGATCAACCGTGGGAACCGTAACGGAAGTCTATGATTATCTTCGACTTCTCTTTGCAAAAACCGGAACCCCAAAGAATCCAAGCACCGGTCGAGTCCTCGAATCTCAAACTCCGGGACAAATGCTGGACTCTATAGACAAATGGGATGAAGGAGAAAAATTTCTCATCCTCGCCCCGATTATTCGTGGGAAAAAAGGAGAGCACGCCATGGCATTGGATCGCATCAAAAAGGCTGGATTTGTACGTGTACGAGTAGATGGAGAAGTCATGACTCTGAATGATGATATTGAACTCGATCCCAATAAAAAACACTCTATTGAAATTGTGGTTGACCGTCTTGTAAAGAAAGATTTTTCAAAACAATTCATCAATCTCCCCTCTGGAAAACAAATCGAGGAGAAAAACGATGAACGACTCCGAGTGATTGATTCTATCGAAACGGCCCTTAAGTTTGGGGAAGGAATCCTCATCGTCCATCGAGTAGATAAGGATGAAGATGTTCTTTTTTCAGAACACTTATCAGACCCGGAAACAGGATTTTCATTCCCTCCCATTGAACCGCGCCTCTTTTCATTCAACTCTCCACATGGAGCGTGTGAAGGATGTCATGGACTTGGATATCGATTGGAATTAAATCGAGAAGTATCACTCAACCCAAAACTCTCTATCCGAGAAGGAGGAGTGCTTCCTTGGGTCTCTATGGGATCAAACTCTCTCGCTTGGTATCTTTCTGTCTTGGAAGCGATCGGAGAAAAATACGGATTCACTATTGATGAACCTATTGCCAAGATCAAACCTGAGATTATGGATCGACTCTTTAATGGGTTCGAAGAAGAAAAGTTCAGCGTAAAACTTCGGGGGACCTTCCGAGGACGCATGACGGAAACAAAGTTTGAAGGAATCGCCGCCCAAACAGAAAAACGATACAACGAATCTGAATCCGATTGGCTTCGAAAGAAGCTCGGAGAATTCATGGTTGAGACAACCTGTAAAGCTTGTGACGGAGCACGACTCAATGAATATGGACGAAACGTATTTATCGAAGATAAAACCATTGCAGATGTAACCAGTATGTCTGTTTCTGATCTCAAGACATGGATCGGAAAGGTGAAAATCTCCAAAGAAACAGAAAAAATTGTCCTCCCGATTCAAAAAGAAATCAGTGATCGGGCTGGATTTTTGGAAAATGTAGGACTGGCTTATCTCACTCTTTCCCGAGCAGCAAATACGCTCTCCGGAGGAGAAGCTCAACGAATCCGTCTTGCGACTCAAATTGGGTCACATTTGCAAGGAGTTCTCTACGTGTTGGATGAACCTTCTATTGGATTACACCAACGAGATAACGACCGACTCATTGATACGCTGAAACACCTTCGGGACTTGGGAAATACGGTGATCGTGGTAGAACATGACGAAGACACAATGCGTGCCGCTGACTATTTGGTAGAAATCGGGCCAAAATCCGGAGCACACGGAGGGAATTTGGTATTCTCCGGGACATTTAAGGAAATGGAAAAAGTCGAGTCAGAAACCGCAGACTTCCTCTTTGGACGGCAAGAAATCCGTGTTCCGCGGATCCGACGGAAGAAAATGGGCGAACTCAAGATCAAGGGAGCCCGTGAAAATAACTTGAAAAATGTAGATGTGGAAATCCCGTTGGGATGTTTTGTGGGAATCTCTGGGGTATCTGGATCCGGAAAATCTTCATTGATCAACCGAATCCTCGTTCCAACACTGGCACGAGAACTCAATCGGGCCAAAAAACCATCTGGAAAACACGATGAAATCACCGGAATTGAAAACCTTGATAAACTAATTTCTATTGATCAATCTCCGATCGGGCGAACCCCGCGATCAAATCCAGCCACCTATACCGGAGTATTTACAGATATTCGGGAAGTATTTGCCAGCACGACCGAAGCTCGACTCCGAGGTTATACGGCATCCAGATTTTCATTTAACGTAAAAGGAGGACGATGTGAAGCGTGTTCAGGAGATGGTATCAAAAAGATTGAAATGCACTTCTTGCCGGACGTATATGTCCCATGTGAGGTGTGTAAAGGACATCGATATAATGACGAAACCCTGGAAGTCACCTACCGAGGAAAAACAATTGCCGATGTATTGGAAATGACCGTCGAAGAATCACTCGTATTTTTCGAAAGCTTTAGCACGATTCACCACAAACTCAATGCTCTCGATGAAGTGGGACTTGGATATATCAAACTTGGACAATCTGCCACGACACTCTCTGGTGGAGAGGCCCAACGAGTAAAACTCGCTTCTGAGCTGATGAAAAAAGCGACCGGAAACACCATCTATGTCTTGGACGAACCCACAACCGGGCTTCATTTCTCAGATGTAAAAAAACTACTCTCTGTGCTTCAAACACTGGTCGACAAAGGAAACTCTGTGGTCGTGATTGAGCACAATCTTGACGTCCTCAAGAGCTGTGATTATCTCGTAGACATGGGACCTGATGGAGGAAATGCGGGAGGAACTGTAGTAGCGACAGGGACGCCGGAAGAACTTACAAAAGAAAAGAAGTCTCATACGGGAACATTCTTGAAAAAGATTTTAGGGAAATAAGTGAGAAATATGTATTGAAATAAAAAACCCCGCAAAAGCGGGGTTTTGTTTTTGATATTCAATCGTCAACCTATTGTTCGAAGATTGAGAGTCGAACAACGGCATATACACCTGCACTCGCTGTCTCGATACATCCTTCGAAGTATCCTGGTTGTCCTCCTGTGGCAGCCACGTATCCAATATTCCCGACATCTCCTGCTGCGGCACAAGTCACTGCGCCCGTAGCCACTTGCTCAGTCGTCGCCGCCGCATCATCTACATACTGCGTTGTTGCAATCGCAAGGGCCGTTCCTCCCGTTGGTTGCTGTGTGAGCAATGCTCCATCTGCCGGAGCATTAATAGTTGTGGTCCCGTTTTTCAAAATAGTCAAAGCATTTGAACGAGCCCCATCCGCTGTCCCGTTCCCAATAACAAAGAGACTATCTGCCGGATCCCATGTCGTCTGATTTCCAGTCCCAATGACATTGTATCGTCCAAATACAGCCTCCGCTGTGTCATGAGAGGTCACGTTAAGCCCAATAGCACTTGAGTAGTTCCCAGAAGCAATGGTTTCAAAACCAAAGGCGAAGCCCGAATATCCAGTCGCCTGAGTGGCATATCCAGCCGCAAAAGAAGTCGTCCCACTTGCAATGTTGTTATATCCCATTCCCACAGAGTTATACCCTCGTGTGTCCCATTGAGTTCCATCTACATATCCCATACGAAAAGCGGCGTTTCCCTTATCAAAAAACATTCGAGAATGATGGTCCGGATCGGCATCATTGTCCATGGAGGGAGAACCAAATACGAAACTATCTGATGCATACGTCCCGTTTTCATTCGAAGTGACTCCTCCTGTTACCCCGAAAATGGCCGGATCAAGGGCGGCAATCCCATCATCTACATACCCTTGCGTAACCAATGCATCATTGTTCGCAACCCCAGTAGAAAATAATGTCATTGCTTGTCCTCCATAGGTCAATGTATCACCTGTTTCAATCGTGAGCCCTCCGTTGAGTGTGGTAAGACCTGTAATATCCAAAGCTCCTCCGACACTTACTCCACCTCCAGTGGCAATAGTATGTGTCCCAACAGCAGCAGTCCCAAATCCCCAGTTGTCATTATCTCCTGAATCATCAAAAGAGATTCCGTCTAAGGATTGAATAATCTTATTCCAGTCTGCTATCACCAAATCATTTCCAACGGCCTTTGATTCTGTGGTTTGATCAAAAGACACCACCGCCGCTAAGGCAGATCCTGAAACTCCAAAGACAGAGGCGACAATGGTAAGTGCCGCAAGAGATTTTTTTAGCCGAGACCGATGAAGGGATATTTTCATTTCATTCCACATTCTCAGGGAATTGAGAACGAATGACAAATTTCGAACAAAAAAGAGATTGCACAATCACATAAGAACATTGAAAACATATAAAAAAGCCTCGCAGAGCGAGGCTTTTTTTAATTAGCGTTGTTGAGCAAAAACTATTTTGTAATTTTTGTAATAATTGGCATTTGATTTTAATCAATATCATGGTGTAACCATCTGATAATATGGAAAGATATTCGTTGGCATCTTGATTGCAATAA
>JBNKLH010000041.1:0-8325 GCA_050292255.1 Candidatus Altimarinota bacterium
CTTCACCGCCAGAAAAAACGGCTACTTGAGCCTGCGCAGATATCGTTATCCACAAGCAAGCTCCCAGAATAAAATAAAAATACTTTTTCATAGGATTCATGCTTACTCCATTCGTATTATTTCATCTACTTTTTTTCGTATCGCCTTGCTTTTCTCTTTCACGATTTTTTTCATTACGTTCTCCGAAAAATCATTTTTTTGCGTATCTGTCGTGGCAACCTTGATCAGGCTTAACTCTGCAGATTTCGTATAGCCTTCATAGCTACCGGTGGGTATAAATATTACCGTCAGATTTACATCCCCCAATTCTGTTTTCGATGAACTGGTATACTTATTCACCCACAAGGTAAACGTATGGGTCCCTGCACCAACACTAAAAGTTCGATGCTGAGCCATCGATGTATACTGATCACTCGAATCTGGACAATTATAGTCCGTAACGATGTTCAGATAACTATACCATTCATTCTCAGCTGCCCAAGAACTATTGGGATCCTGATCCATCAAGATGCCCCCGAGATACAAATCCCATCCAGTTGACTCCCAATCAAGATAACCACTCGCTAATGCAACGCAATAGCCAGAGGTCGATACGGTCAGGGAAGCCCGTCGCACATTATCATAGCTTCCATAATTAGATACGACTTGGTGCCGCTGGTTTCCACCAACGGTTACCACTTTGCATCTCAGGTTCTCCAAATTGGGCCTGTCTAGCAAATCATAATAACTAATTTTGGGAATAGCCGCGTAGGAGGTGTCTTTTTTATCCCTGCTCACAAGGAGCAAAGAGTCACCCAAGAACTCTATTGTCTGAAGTTCATTTGTTGAGTCTCCGTCTAATTCCTTCGTCAAGAATCCATACTCCGCAATCCCCGCTGAATCAATATGCGTATCTGTATCATCCAGATACTGGCTCAAATCAAGAGTTGCATCAGATTTTGACAATTGAATCACATGAGGCGATGCCCAGGATAGATCCTGAATCTCATTATTCGGGTCTCCATCAACTTCTGTAAAAGAAGTCAAATACCCCATATCATTATTGAAATCACTGAGGTTCTCTGGCATATTAACCAGATTCTCAGCCACTTTCGCATGCAAAGCATACGGAACAGAACCAATGGGAGTTGTCCCAGAAATCGTATAGTTAGATCCCCCTTCAGGATCCACTTGCGTCTTAATAAAGAATGGACCAAGGGCCCAATCTAAGTCGCGTACATCAACCATAAGGCTTAAAAGCCCGTTGGCATTCGTTTTTTGAGTGAATTCATTTGGGGCTAATTCTGTCCCCGATTCAGAGCCTTGAAGAATCGATATACGAATCCCCACTTCGGAGCTCCGAATTAACTCTCCATTTGAGTTTCGCACTATCGCCTGATAACTGAACTGCTCAGGAACTTGCGCAAAAACCAGCATTTGAGTCATCAAAAAGATAACCACAAAACTAATGTTCCATCTAAACATAAATTTTCTCATAATTTTTCTACTTTTTTGGTTTATTTATATACTTAAAAATTTAAAAACGTTCCTATTTCCAAATAGGCATGTAGCCACAAATATGAACACATCCCTATTTGGAAATTTACGTCAAAATGTCAAAGAGCCGTTTCTCTTGGTAAAAAAATTTCCTCGAGAAAACAGATACTACCTACACAAAATTTAAAAAATTGTCAACACTCTTGAATTCAGAAAAAAATCCCCAATTGCTTGGAGATAATAACTCTAGGGAGGCCTGCCGAGCCGAAGCTTCAGCGTAGGCTGGTGCACGAGAGAGGATGCTCTCCCGACGTCCCCGCTCCGCGGGGTCTACTCGAGGCATTTGACATCCTCTCTCTCGACAAGCTCGAGAGCGGTGCAAATGATTGAACCTCTTTTTTGGTTCTGCGTCCTCTTGCCTACGGCAAAAAGCGACTACCCCCTTTGGGAGTATTCGCTTTTCGCGTGGTGCACGAGAGAGGACTTGAACCTCCACGAGAAAAAATGATCTCACTAGCCCCTCAAGCTAGCGCGTCTACCAATTCCGCCACTCGTGCGTTTCCCAAAAGAGCTAGCCGATTATATGGCTGCTGAAACATTTGTCAATGCTGGAATGCAAAAATACACAGACTAGTAACACCACACGTCATATGTGATTTTGTCCGCATTTTTCCCTCCTAAGATAGAGTACTTCGGAAAAACAGTTCCTTCCTCTGATTCGTATAAGAAAGAAGATGGATAGTGTGTTACTTGAACGGCGTCTTCCGGAGAAAAATCAACAAAAGCACTTAAAACCGTTCGGCTAATATTTCGATCCACTCCCACAACTTGTAAATTCGCCTCAAATCGATTGCTTGAGCCCGTGTCTGCTTTTGCTTCTATTCGAATCCCATTTCGACATGCATTTTGAGGAACGACAAACGTGCTATTCCCCTTGTGTCCTTGGACGAGTGGATAATCAAACTTTCGTTCTTCTTCCAAATAAGAACTCACTTGCTTGATAGAATCATACGTCATTGCTTCCCAAATAAGCTTTTGAGATTCTGTTTTTTGGGATTCTTCCATCGTCGTTTTGAGCTGAGCTTCCATCACCTGCGCCTTGAGCGCAGCGGGATTATCCAGTTGCAAAAACCCAATAGAAAGGATCAAGCCAAACAAGGTTCCTCCTGCAATTTTCGCTATATCGTTGATCGGTTTTTTCGGCACAAGATGCATTTTTGAATGTATTTTATATCGGTAAAAACATTATGGCACAAAGATTCGTGTGTCTACAAGTATTTTTATTATATTCAAAGTTCGAACTCCAAACAGATCTTCCGTCTAGAGTTCGAACTTAAATTCTCGAATTATTTCCGTTCCAACTTTTTCAACAAGTTTTCCACATTTATTTTTTCATCTTTTTGTTCTCCATACTTTCGAACGGTTAATTCTCCGCTCTCCATCTCTTCATCCCCGATAATCACACTCAAAGGAATTTTATGTGTTTGCGCATTTCGGATTCGTTTTCCAAGGGTTTCATTCGGTTCAAACCATTCCACTCGTGCTCCTGCTTCTTTCAGTTCTTTCATAATTTTTTCTCCGAATTCTGCATGCTTTTCGCTAATCGGGAGAATGGCGATTTGAACCGGTGCCAACCACGCAGGGAAGGCTCCCGCATAGTGCTCGATCAAAAATCCCACCATTCGTTCGTGCGTACTCAATGGGGCTCGGTGGATACAGATTGGAGTTTTTTCGCTTCCGTCTTTATCGACATAGGTGAGGTCAAATCGTTTTGGCACGGCAAAGTCCAATTGGTTGGTCGCAAGTGTAAACTCTCGTCCGATCACAGACCAAATTTGCACGTCAATTTTTGGTCCGTAGAAAGCCGCTTCATCTTCGACTTCTACAAATGGAACATTCATCTTTACCAGAGCGTCCCGCACTTGTTTTTCCGTTTTGATCCATAAGGCTTCTTCATCCACGTATTTTTTTCCGAGTCCTTCTTTCCCGTGTTTTGAGAGTCGCATTTGGTATTTTTCGATCCCGAAAAGGTCGAAGTAATACAAATACATTTCGATCACTTTTTGGAATTCTGATTCGAATTGTTCTTCTGTACAGTAGATATGGGCATCATTCATACAAAGAGATCGCACTCGCATGAGACCGAAAAGTGCTCCTGAATCTTCGTATCGGTAGCAGTGCCCGTATTCTCCATATCGCACCGGTAAGTCTCGATAACTCTTTGGTGTTGCCGCATAAATCTTGTGGTGATGCGGGCAGTTCATCGCTTTGAGGTAGTAGGTTTCGTTGTCCATTTCCATCGGCGGGAACATACTTTCGGCGTAGTATGGCAAGTGACCTGAACGAAGGTAAAGTTTATCCTTCGCAATATGTGGAGATCGCACTCGATCGTATCCATATCGTTGTTCTGTTTCTTTCGCCAAATTTTCAAGCTCTTCTACGATCGCCGCTCCTTTTGGCAACCACAATGGCAACCCTGGTCCGACTTCTTCGTCAAAAGCAAACAAGTCGAGCTCTTTCCCGAGTTTTCGGTGGTCTCGTTTGGCCGCTTCTTCGAGCATATGTTCATACGCCTTGAGTTCAGGTTCTGTCGCAAATGCTACCCCATAAATTCGAGTCAACATTGGATTTTTTTCATTTCCTCGCCAATAAGATCCGGCGAGTTTTGTCAGTTTAAACACGCCCAACTCTCCTGTCGATTTCAAGTGTGGTCCTGCACAAAGATTGATCGAAATATTATTTTCAGGAGATTCTCCAATGTAGAAGAATGAAATTTCTTCTCCTCTTTCTATAATCCCATTCGCCAATTCTGTTTTGTACGGATCACCTTCACAGACTTTCAAGGCATCTTCTGCGTTCATAACCACTTTCTTGATCGGAAAATCTTTGTTGATAATCCATCGCATTTTTTTCTCAATGGCTTTGAAATCTTTATCCGAAATATCCGCTCCATGCAGATCATAATCTTGATAAAACCCTTCTTCCGTCCACGGCCCTACTCCGAGTCCAATATCATGACCATAAATCATTTGCATAGCGGCCGTCATAATATGAGAACCAGTATGTTTTCGTCGTAATTCGAGATCGTCGTTGCAGTTGTTACACATGGAAATGGTGAGTGTTTAAGAGTACAAAAAAATCCCCGGAAGGTCGGAGATTCTGACTTGGTATCCACCAAAACCCCCGAATGAACTTATTCAGTCGTTGTTGTTCCGGTTGTCGTGGTTGTTGTTTTCACGAGGTTTAGAATAGCGCGGTTTTCAGGAAATGCAACTTAATTTACGCCCCGTACAATTCCACCTCCAAATCTTCATCTTGAGTGTCAAAAGTTTCCCCATTAGAAATCAGTTGTTTGATTCGTAATTTCCAGCCACGCTTTTGTCCCCATTCAAGAATCTTCTTTGCCAGAGTATTCACATTTCCCCCTTCTACAATACCTCTACACTCTCCATTTTCGGATACAGAAAATTCGCCTCCAAACTCATCTTTCAATTGTTCGCCAAGACACATATTATCGGGGTTAGAAAACAAAATAATTATCACTTCCTATCCCCGAAGGAACAAGCAAGCATCTTAAGGAAAATTTCAGTTTTATGAAAATCCAGTACAATGGCACACGATGAAATACAAAAAACTCGGAAACACAAATATCGACGTCAGCTTAATTTGTCTCGGGACCATGATGTGGGGCGATCAAGTTGATGAAGATCAAGCGCACCAACAAATCGAATACGCCCTCGATCATGAGGTAAATTTTATGGATACGGCAGAGCTCTATACCATCCCGGCCAAAGCAGAAACACAAGGAAATACTGAACGCATTATCGGAAACTGGATAGAGAAAAACCCAGGACGGAGACAGGATTTTATTCTCGCGTCCAAAGTCGTCGGAACCTGGGAATCTCGTGGCATGAACTGGATCCGAGGCGGGAGACATTTGCTTAATAAAAAGAACATCAATGAAGCCCTGGACCTAAGTTTGAAACGGCTCAAAACAGACTATCTCGATCTCTACCAAATCCACTGGCCGGATCGGACGACCAATAATTTTGGTGTGCGAGGATACACACATACACCAAAGGAAGATAATGTCCCAATTGAAGAAACGCTCGAAGCTCTTTCTGAACTGGTGAAAGAGGGGAAAATACGACACATCGGAATTTCGAATGAAACGCCTTGGGGAATGATGCAGTTTCTTAATTTAGCAAAAGAAAAAGGCTACGAACAGATCGTCTCTGTGCAAAATCCATATAACTTGCTCAATCGACTCTATGAAGTCGGATGCGCTGAAATTTCTATCCGGGAACAATGTGGATTGCTCGCGTACTCACCTTTAGCTTTCGGAGTGCTCACTGGGAAATATTTAGACGGGAAAAAACCAAAGGGCTCTCGGTATGAAGTTTTTCCCAATTACAGTGACCGTTTTGATCACTCTCCTCAATCGCAAGAAGCCATTCGAAAGTACGTTGAGATTGCGAAAAAACACGGACTGACTCCGGCACAACTCGCCCTCGCATTTGTGAACTCACGAGACTTTGTGACGAGTAATATCATCGGAGCGACGAATCTTGATCAACTCAAAGAAAATATCGATACCGTAAACATCGAGCTCTCAGAAGAGTGCTTGAAAGACATTGAAGCCGTTCAGGAATTTATTCCAAATCCGTGTCCGTAGGCTGCCCAAAATCAGGACAGATAACTTCACACGCATTATCTACACAATGCGCTTCGTATGGACAATCTGATCGGATAGCATAGTTCATAGGAAGAGGGCACTCTGCATCGGTTTCACATGTCTCTGGAAAATCTGCTTCTGTCTCTGCTATTGGCATTGTTTCTGGTTCAACCGAAGTTGGTTCTTCCATAGGCATGATCACTGGTACATCACCCATGGGTTCCATTTTTTCAGTTTCTTCTTCCATCCATTTTGCAGGAGCCTTGAGAATCAATTCTCGGGTCGTTTCAAGGTTTTTACTTTCATCCAATCCAATTGCTTTCCCAACCAAATAAAATGTCCCTCCAATGGCAAAAATAAGCACTCCGATCGCTACGATTAACGCGGCAATTCCAAAAAGAATAGAGCGAAGAAATTTCGCGATAATTCGAAGTAATTGCGCCACAAAATCCAAGAGCTTCAGGACAACCTGCCAGAGTCCTTTGAAGATAGTAATAACCGCGTTCCAAATCGCTCCAAAGATATCTCCAATAAAATATCCAAAGCGATAAACAACGTTCCGAGATGGTTCTTTTTCTGGCATGTTAGTATTTGTTTTAAATATTAAATCAGAGGCATTCTAGCATACTTCAAAAAAAGAGAAGAATTTCCCTGTAAGTACAAAAAAAAGACTTAATGTTGGTATCGACCTACTTTCCCAGGGCTAACCCCAAGTATCATCGGCGCTAGAGGACTTAACTTCTGAGTTCGGAAAGGGATCAGGTGTACCCCCTCTGCTACAAATACCAACACCAAGTCTTCTTTTAAAGAACGAACTTGATATGTCTGAAAGTTAACGTTGCAAAACTCTGTTTTCTTTAATTTGTTCACCAAACAGATGACACAAAAACTTCAAAAAAAAGTTCAAACGACCGATTAGTATGGCTCAGCTGAATGTATTACTACACTTACACTTGCCACCTATCAACCTCGTAATCTCCGAGGGGTCTTAAGAGGAATCTTATCTTGGAAGAGGCTTCCCGCTTAGATGCTTTCAGCGGTTATCCCGTCCGAACATAGCTACCCGGCGATGCCGTTGACACGACAACCGGTACACCAGAGGTTCGTCCACTCCGGTCCTCTCGTACTAGGAGCAGCTTTCCTCAAATTCCTAAACGCGCGCGGAGGATAGAGACCGAACTGTCTCACGACGTTCTGAACCCAGCTCGCGTACCGCTTTAAATGGCGAACAGCCATACCCTTGGGAGCTGCTTCACCCCCAGGATGCGATGAGCCGACATCGAGGTGCCGAACCAGACCGTCGATGTGAACTCTTGGGTCTGACTAGCCTGTTATCCCTAGCGTAACTTTTATCCGTTGAGCGATGGCCCACCCACATGGTACCACCGGATCATTTTCACCGACTTTCGTCCCTGCTCGGCTTGTAGGCCTCACAGTCAGGCTAGCTTATGCCATTATACTCTTCGAGGGATTTCCAACCCCTCTGAGCTAACCTTTGTAAGCCTCCGTTACTTTTTAGGAGGCGACCGCCCCAGTCAAACTACCCACCAGACATTGTCCTCGCACAAGATAATTGTACGGAGTTAGCTATCAGAATATTCAAGGGTGGTATCTCAAGGATGCCTCATCTAAAACTGGCGTCTTAGATTCAACGGCTCCCACCTATCCTGCACATGAATATCCCAATAGCAGTGTCAAGCTATAGTAAAGGTGCACGGGGTCTTTCCGTCTTTCCGCGGGTAGGAGGAATTTTCACCTCCACTACAATTTCACTGGATCCCTTGTTGAGACAGCTCCCATCTCGTTACGCCATTCATGCAGGTCGGTATTTAACCGACAAGGAATTTCGCTACCTTAGGACCGTTATAGTTACGGCCGCCGTTTACTCGGGCTTCAATTCAACGCTTCGCAAAGCTAACGCATCCTTTTAACCTTCGAGCACCGGGCAGGCGTCACACCCTATACATCCTCTTACGAGTTGGCAGAGTGCTGTGTTTTTGGTAAACAGTCGGGAGGGACTCTTTGCTGCGACCCATCAATGCTTCAGAGAGTAAATCTCTTAACAAATAGGGCACACCTTATACCGAAGATACGGTGCTAGTTTGCAGAGTTCCTTAACAAGGGTTCATCCACGCGCCTTAGAATACTCATCTCACCCACCTGTGTCGATTTAC
>JBNKLH010000042.1:0-8317 GCA_050292255.1 Candidatus Altimarinota bacterium
CTGCGTTTTAACTTATTTTTTAGAAATTTATACAATGGAAAACTTACAAATCGGTATTAGTAAACAAGCGAGAGTCCTTTCTGAGGCCCAAGAGTTCCTTTCTCAGCGAGATCTCGGATTTGATTCTTTTGATCGAACGGACAGAAAGGTGTTTTCAGATCGATCACTTGATTTTATCGGAGTGAAAGGGATGAAGCAGATTGAGTTTTTGTTATCGCAAGGATTGTTGGATGGGATGATTATTGGTTCGGATATTGCCCAAGAGGTGTCGTTGCGAACTGATCAAGTTTTAAACTCTCTGTTGGATACTGGTGGTGCGCCCTGTCGGCTGGCTTTCTTGGCTCCTCAAAAATACAACGTGCGACAGTATGCAGATTTAAGGAAATTTAAAACTTTAGTAACGAAGTACCCAGAAATAGTGCGGAATTTCCTGCAGGGAAATGTACCTTCGGAGTATTGGAAAGATTTACGGATTCAAGAAGTTGAGTCGGGGGCCGATGCGATTATTGCTCGTGTGAAAGGAGTATTGGCTGTGGATATTGTGGGGACAGGAGAAACAGCTCGAAAGTGTGGGTTGGAAGTATTGTCAGAAGAGAAGGACTCTGAGTTTGTCGATATTTTAAATGTTTCTCTTCAGGTATTTTCTGTTCCAGAAAAGACTCCGAACGTCCAACAGATGTTTGGAATGGTTTCGACTACCGCATACTAATTTCTTCTGTAGGGGCATGCCATGGCGTGCCTCTACAATTCAGCCCATTAAAAATTGAACCGAACGGAACCATCCTCTAAACTGTTCACAAAACAACTTAAACACATATGATTCGACAATTTTTCTTCTCGCTCTTCTTCTTTTTGCTCGGAGTGAGCGGATTTGTGTTTACTCTGACCCGATTGGATCCATTGGGCTTTCAACAATTTTTAGCCGTTTGTATATTGTTGACGACATTCTTGATGGCGATGATTCCATTTTGGACGGGGGTGTTTTTCTTTGGAAAGGAGATATTTATCAAACAATCTTTAGGGCCAAAGGCATTTCGGGTTGCTCTGCGAAGAGGTTTTTTACTGGCTTTTTTGTTAACGCTTTTTGGAGTCCTTCAATTTTTGAGGATGCTCGGGATTATCGAAGGAGTTTTGTTGTTGTTCTTGTTTGTTTCAGTAGAATTAGTCTGTTTATCATCGAGAAAGGAAGAACGGAGAAATACTCAATAATTTATTAATTCATTTATATAATGCGTCGTACGAAAATCGTTTCCACGATCGGGCCGGCTTCGAATAGTCCAGAAATGTTGGAGAAATTAGCTTTGGCGGGAGTCAATGTCTTTCGATTGAACTTCTCACATGGAAGTCATGAGTCTCATTTAAAGGTTATCCAATCTATTCGTGCGCTTGAAAAGAAATTGGAGAAAAAGTTTCCTATTATCCTTGATACCAAAGGACCGGATATTCGGACGGCAGATGTAAAAGAAAAAATTATTCTTCAAAAAGGGGATACACTTACCTTCACGATTGAAGATGTGTCTTATGAAGAAACGGGAAAAAACAAGGTGAGCTACAAGGAATTTGTAAATGATGTTGCGGTGGGGGATCCGGTAGTGTTGGATAGCGGATTGATCGAAGCAAAAGTGGTCAAAAAAACCAAAACAGATGTGGTCTGTGAAATGTTGAATGAGGGAACCATCGGGTCACGACGGCATATCAATTTACCTGGAAAGAATGTCTCATTGCCTTCTATTACAGAACAGGACTGGAAAGATATTGAGTTTGGAGTCGAGCATGGATTAGAATTCTGTGCAATGTCTTTTGTGCGAACGGCGTCTGATATCGAGGAGCTGCGATCTTTTTTGAAAAAGAAAAACTCTCCGATGAAGATCATTCCAAAGATTGAATGTTTGTTGGCAGTGCAAAATTTGTCCGAAATCATGGCGGTTTCTGATGGAGCGATGGTGGCGAGAGGAGATCTCGGGGTGGAGGTTCCTTTTGCGGAAGTTCCAAAAATCCAATATCACATCATTGAAGAGGCACGAGAAAATCAAATCCCGGTGATTGTGGCGACAGAGATGCTGGACTCTATGATTACGACTCCGATGCCTACTCGTGCGGAGGTGGCAGACGTGGCGAATGCGGTATGGCAACGAACGGATGCGACTATGTTATCAGGAGAGACGGCTTCAGGAGAATTTCCCGTTCGTTCGGTTGAGGCGATGGCGGATATCGCGGTCACAACAGAAGAAGACTGTTTGGTTGAAAAACCTATTCGAAACCTTATCGCGTGTGACGATCGGACGGCGTTGGCCAAAATGGCTTCTAAGCTCACAGAGGAAAAAGATGATATTGCGGCTGTATTGGTCGTTTCTTCTTCTGGGAAAACAGCACAATCGGTTTCTATCTTCCGGCCAAAATTTCCATTGTTCGCCTTTTCAAATGACGAAACCGTGGTTCGTCAGATGCAATTGCTTTGGGGAGTCGTTCCTTATCAGATTGAGTTTTTTCCACGGCAACCAGAGGAGACGGTCAAAGAAGCTCAAAAGGTATTACTCGAGAAGCATCCAGAATACAAAGGGAAAAAAGTAGCCCTTGTATCAGGAGTGTTGGTTGATCATCATTTCTCACTGACTATTCAGTTGAGAGTATTGTAAGTTATTGAATTCGAAATACACAAAAAGAGGGCTCTAAATATAGGGCTCTCTTTAGTTGAATATTATTCAGTTGCTGAATCTACTTGTTCTTCTCGTGCTTTTGCGGCTAGATCATGTGCCAATGTCTGAATCATTTGCGTCATGTTGGTGTGTTTTTCGTTGAGTTTTCCAGCTTCTTCGGCTAATTGCCAGGCTTTCTGGCTAGCGGTGATTACGTCATCGAGTTGTCCGTTGGTCCCCGCAACGTAGGCTCCTACGAGATTTTTAACCGCTTCTGTTGTACTCTTTGCGCTTAAGACAGTGGTATTGTTGGGCAAAAGTTCGAGAGAATACTGAATGAATCTTTCTCCCATAGAGATAGAAAGACTTGCTTCGGGAAGTTTTTGGAGTTCCAAAAATTGTAGTGTTGCAATGAGTTGATTTTCAGTCAGATCTAGTAATGTTTGGACTCGTAGAGCGTGTCCTTTTTGTAGTGTTCGGAAAAGAATATCCGCGGCTTCTCGACGAGTGATGCTTTTGTTTGGAAATGCTTTTTGATCCGTCTCACGATCGAGGATATCAAATTTCACAGCGAAATTAACATATGGAGCGAACCAGGCATCGTCAGGAACATCCACAGATTTTCTGTCGAGTGTGTATTTGGCAGGATCTACCTGGAGGGCTAGGCACATCATTTTCAAAAATTCTGCTCGATTGACTTCTCGAGCGGGTTCGAATTTGTCTTTTGGGGTGATGATATTCAGAGAAAGACCTTGGTCTACAAAGGGCGCAAACCAGGCATCATCAGGAACATCATTGAATTGTTGGTCCAATACGGATTCCAGCACGGGGATTTCAGCAGCAGAAAGAATAATCTTTACGGCTTCCGCGCGGTTGATAACAGTGTCCGGTTTAAAGGTGTTATCTGTATACCCTTTAATAATCCCTCTCGCATTGAGATATTGCGTAGCAGGGTACACTTTATCTGTGAAAACAATATCGGAAAATGCGTTCGCAACCCCGGTTATTGAAATCAGAGATACACTGACAGCGAATATAATCCTTTTCATCAACTTAGATGCTACAAAAAAACGATCTATGTGCCAATTTTTTGTTCAAAAAATAGTTGCAAATAGTGAATTTTTATTGTGTTTATTATTGCTAAAAATATAGTTTTGTGTTAAAATAGCAAGATGCTATTAAATAAAAACAAAGCAGTAATCATTCTTTTGTGCGCTATATCAGTGTTTTTGTCATCTGATGTACTGGGGTATTTTGTACAGGCTACTATTAAGCCTACTCCAGGAATTAAAACATCTACGAATTTTTATGTAGTAGCGAGTGTCGACCCGGTTGAAAATTATGGAGTCTCTCCAAGCTTTGTTGCTTCAGGGACTGTCACTTATGGAGAAGGCGAAACAGAAACTCCGACGACGCCTACAACACCTACAACGACACCCACTCCGTCTGGTCAATCCAGTGGTGGACGAGGGAAATATGATGCTTCTAATTGGCTGTTGGAACGAAAATATAATGAGTTGGCCTCAGCGGGTGAGCTTATTGGTGATGAAGATGGAGGGTATACTTCCGCTCCAAAACCGGAACGAACACCTTTGGAACCCTTTCCGGTGGATGAATTTGATGAACCAGTGCCGGAAATTGAAGAACCTGTGGTGATCCCACCGGTTGTTGAACCTGCATTACCAGAAAAAGAATTACTGGCGAATATTTTTGAACCGGTTGAAGAAACCGTTGTAGAAGTGCCAACGGATACGAATATTTTCGATGCACAGAGTTTCGAAGAGGCAAAGCTAAAACCAGAAGAAGAATCAGATCTTCCGGAATGGATTTCCGACATCCCATTTGTCGAACTTCCGGCTATTGAATTTGTAGATATTGAAGCGCCTACGGCAGAGATGCGAATGTTCCCATTGTATCCAGCTACACAACAACGAGTCGTGTTTACAGAAGATTGTGGTTCACAAACAATTGTGACTATTGCACGAGATTACTTCTGTTCATTGCTCTTCTGGATCTGGTTGTTGATCGTGCTCATCGTTATCAATGTCTTCTTGCTCTTCTGGCAATTAATGCTTGTAGATCGATTTATTCGAAAAGACGAAAACCCAGAACGAAAGGTTGTTTCATATCTCAAACACCTTTGGCAAAAGTTCAAAAATATTTTCACCAAAAATAAAAAATAATCCCCGAAAAATGTTACACGTACATGTTTCAAAAAGACGAATATGGCTCCACCTCATTGTTGCAACGGGGGTAGCACTGCTTCAGCTCTTAGGAGGAAATCAGGTATTTGCGGCAGTAGATAGTGTGCCTCGATTGATGATTTATGAGGGAACGCTGATGGATGCTTCTCATCAAGTGCTCACCGGGAATTATGACTTTCGATTTAGTCTTTGGTCTGATGACGATGTGGTAGCCACTGATGTGAGTGGCGGGGCGATTAATACCTTGAGTCCGAGCTATTTGGACTGGCAGGAAGTGCAGACAGATTTGCTGGATGTAAATGGAACCTTCTCTCTTGAACTCGGAAAGGTGAATGCGTTGGATTTCGATAAATTTAATATTGCAGAAATTTATCTCCAGGTGGAGATCAAGGCATCTACCGATCCAGATACAGCATACGAATTATTGGACGTAGATACAGTCGATGACACGATTGACCGAATGGTATTTGATACGATGCCGTATGCATACAATGCGGATAAAATTGACTTCCGAGATCTTGGGTTCGATCCGAATAATGTACCTTATTTGGATGCGAATGGAGAATTACCGGCTTCGACTTTTCCCGATTCACTCCCTTCCAATGGGACGACGGCGGAATCTTTCACTATCGATACAGATAATACCGCTGCCGCAACGGATTCGTTGAGCCTTGTTTTTGGAGATACGTTACAAAAAACAATGTCTTGGGATGGATTGCTGGATAGTTTTGTTTTCAATGATGACGTAAAAGTAACCGGAAATTTGATCGTAACCGGAACGGTAAACGGAGTTCCGATTGGACAAGTGGCCAATCAAGAAGTGCTCTCTCCTCGATATCCAAATAGTCTCTTTGTATCAGATGGTTCTGACAACCAAGGGGAAATGCATGAAGAAACAGAAACGATTGCCACAGAAGAAAAGAGTTTCTTGCGTTGGACGACTTGGGAAGCAACACTTCAGGATTACGATACGGTGATTCGATATACACTACCGGACAATTTCGTGTCTTGGGATGCGACGAAGCCGGTTTCTGTAGAAGTAAAAACAGAGGGGACAAATGTTCAGTCAAAGATTGATGTGACCGTCGAAAAAGATGGAGCCGCCGGAACGGACCAAATTTCAGGAACGGGGATTGGTGTGTCCGAGAATGCATGGACTGAAAAAGATTTTGTTCTGAATGGGGCCACTTCTTGGGCGCCTGGAGATGTTTTGGTGATCAAAATTCGACAATATGCATTGGATGGTTTTGATACGAGAGTGTCAGATGTGATCTTGCGATATCTTGGGAATTAGAATTTAGTGAGAGAGATCCAGAGTTACAAGGTTGGAGAGCGAGAGCTTTTTAGCTTTTTGACTTTTAAGCTTTTGGGCTTCCTGTAGCTTATGCATAAAAAATGCTTGACTGAATTTTTTAAATTCCTAAAATCCGTCTCGTTGCTGATGCAACAAGGCTCTTTGTTGGCAAGATCGATCTTCCAAACGGAATGAGATCGTAGCTCAGTTGGTTTAGAGCACCGCCCTGTCACGGCGGGGGTCGCGGGTTCGAGTCCCGTCGGTCTCGCCATTGAGTCTTTTAAAGCCCCTTTTCTTCGGAAGAGGGGATTTTTTTTGATTTTTTTGTAACAGATCGTAGTATTTCTGCGTAGCGATAAATGGAAAAATAAATACAAAAACAGAGGGGGAACTTTATCTTTGTTTATTTTTTTAAATTCTTATATCCCATGAAAAAATCCTTTTTCGGACTTCTGCTTGCGGGGGTGATCGCTCTTCCTTTGGGGATGGCATCTGCACACTACGAAAATTGTGAGCGTGCTACAGACTGTGAGTGTAATGATGTTTACCGGCCGGTATGCACCACTGACAACAAGACATACGCAAACGCGTGTTATGCTCGACGAGATGGAAAACATGTCGCTCGAGAAGGAAAATGTTTCCAAAACTACTTCACTCCAGTGCAAACAAACTGGCATCCATACAACTGGTACAACCGAAGTTTTGTGCAAACACGGGTCTACCCAGTACGAACACTGTCATACACAACATACCAACGACCGTACTCTACGTACTACGTGCCTTACTCAAAACCATACCTTCGAACCGCTTCATACTACTACCCACGTTGGTAGTCACTCTTTCGTTTGGAAATTTTAAAAGACCAGCTTCCGAAGAGGCTGGTCTTTTTTTCTACATCGGTTATTTTTTTTGTAGTTTTCGAGAGATTTGGTTGTTAATAGTTGCAAATCGAATGTAATGTTTTTCATTAAATTTAAACTCACCAATAGTTACTCCGACTACTTCTCTTTTGGGATCCCAGAGGGCGCTTCCCCAAGAACGCTTTACGTCCTTGACGATCTCCTTAGGAATTTCCATAAAGACATTACCTGCCACGGACATTCTAAATTCAACATCTGCAATTTCAGTCACTAATTCATTAAGATACATGCTATTAAGAAATATGAATCTTTGAGCATAATTGGCTTTTATGTAGCTTACCAGGTCTTTTACCGTTTGCAGGGAATCACCATTTAGCTGCCGAGCCTCAATATCTAGATAAATACTGAGTTTTTCTCGTAGATTGCCTTCTAGTGAGTCTCGAAAATCAATAGGAAGAGCTATAAGTTTGCCTTTAACAGTTCTGAGTTTCCATTTTCCTCCCACGTTGGCAACGAACGAAAAAGAATAAATACCCTCTCTCATTTGGTAGGAGAATTTCCAATTTGTTGCTTTCGACTTTCCAAACGATTTATTCTTCACCGGAAGCATTGCGATTTCTTCATCAATGATTGCATTTCTTCTTTTTATCGAATCTATTATGCAATCAGCATCTGTTAAGATATAAAACTGTTTTTGATATCGCATAAGTGTTCCGTTTGCATATAACCCTCTTGGATCATTCGGAACATCGTTTCTAAATTGGCTAGTCAATGTGTCGCCCTTTTGGGTGAATTCGATAACTATATTCTCTTTAAGATCACTTTCCGATAAAATGTCTGTGTCGCTGTATGTAGTAGCGACTTCACTTTTCTGTGCCCATGCTGTCATTCCGATCAGCAAAAGAGCGATAATTGATACTAAATTTTTCATATTAATCCTTTTTTTATTTTAAAATTGAGACATAAAACTGCTCCTAGACAGAAACAACTTTCTGTCCCAATTCCTAAAACAACCGATGATGTAGAAGAACAGACGGGGATAGGTTATTAAAAACTATTGCCGTACAAGTGTTTTTATATTTTTTTATGCAAAAAAAGCAAATAAAGAAAATCTATAATGTATCTTTTGTTTTGTTGTAATTTGCAAGCCATTCACGGTTGGTGTTTTCGAGTCCTACTTTTTCTCTGATTTCTAGGATCTTATCGATCCATCCTTTGTCTTCAGCTTCTTGAATAATTTCTTTGACATGAGCGCAGACGAGATGTGCATTTTTTTCGATAGGTTTGTATTGATTGAGGCTAAATGGAAATATTTTGCAGGCG
>JBNKLH010000043.1:0-7821 GCA_050292255.1 Candidatus Altimarinota bacterium
AAAAGGTGTTCGCCACAATGGATGCAGACGTTCGACGTCGACAAGAATGTATCTTCCGAGATGCATCACGACTGTTTTCGCATCACTAAAATGTCTCAATACGATTCCTTCGCTTCGGATTTTTCGGCCACTCGCACACAACCCTGGCCAGAATTTGAACATCTGAAGCCCTATCTCAAAAAAGGCGACCGCATCCTCGATCTCGGATGTGGGAACGGAAGACTTCGTCATTTCCTAGAAACGACGCAAATTCCAGAGGGGAATTACTTTGGGTTTGATATTTCAGAAAAGCTTATCCAGATCGCTAAAAAAGAGTTTCCACATGATCACTTTTTCATTGGAAGCTTTGCCGAACCATTTCCATTTGGAGCGGATAACTTTGAGGTTGTAACCGCCGTTGCGAGCTTTCATCATTTGCTCAATAAAAAATCACAAAAACAATTCTTGTCTGAATGTGATCGAGTCATAAAACCAAACGGGATTCTCTTTCTCACCACCTGGAAACTGCCAAAAAAACATTTCTGGCCCAATATCCTCAAAGGAAATTTCAAAAACTGGAATATCCCTTTTGGAAAAGAAAAACACCCACGGACTTACCGACGAACCAACGAAAAAGAACTTCGAAAACTCCTCAGCAAAGCCGGATTTGAAGTAACATTCTGCTCTCTTGTCCGAGATCGAAATTATGTCGTCATTGGTCGAAAAAGAAAAAAGTAATCATTTGACACCTTTTTCAAAATTCTCCATAAACGGGCCCCGTTTAATTTTTTGAAATGAAGGAATATCCAGAATGCAAAAAACAGACTGATGGAACCTGTTTGAACTCTGCCCGATGCCGACAAATTGCAATGGAAAATTTTCTCTGGGCATCAGGAGCCAGCACAAGTGAAAAAATAGAAGCCATGAAAGTGGTCAACGAAGAGGCCGAGACAAAGCAAAAGTGTGCCGAAGTTTGTAATCAAGCCGGAACATCTGCTTTCAAATTTGATCCGGAAGCCGAGTTTCTAGAACTGATTAAAAAACCTCACAATAGCGGGAAAGCAAAAGAAAATTATGATAGAGTCGTCGAGGAATTAACGCGAAAAGATGAACAACGCAAACCTTTATTTTGATGCCGCGGCCTCCACTCCACTTCGTGAAGAAGTACAGGAAGAGATGAAAAAATACTTTGATGTGTTTGGAAACAACAACTCCAAGCATGTGAAGGGATTTGAGGCACAAAAAATAATAGATCGAAGCCTGCACACTATTGCGGATGTGCTCAATGTTTCAAGTAGCCAGCTCGCGCTCACTTATTCGGGGACAGACTCAAACCGTCGATTTCTCTGGTCGTGTGCTCGTAAGTTTGGATGGGAAAATATCTATGCCTCTGCGGTCGAACATTCCTCTATCGCCGATGAGATTTTAAAAGAGAATATCTTCGACCCAAGAGGAAGTGATTGGAAAGAATTGAAAAAGAAAAATCCAAAGGTTTTATGCCTTATGGCGGCCAATTCAGAAACCGGAGAAATCTTTAATGTGGAAAAATTGAGGAAAACTTTTCCCGACGCATTGATCTTGTCTGACTGGTCTCAGTACTGGGGAAAGACTGATGAAATCACAATCCCAGAGTATGTAGATGCCGTCACGTTTGCGCCCCAAAAAATATACGGCCCGAAAGGGATCGGACTCCTCTATCTCAAAAATCCAGAATCATTCCTTGAAATTTCCAAAGACAGTCATACCAAAAACTGTTGGATGATTGCAGGTATGGCAAAAGCGTTTGAACTTCTTTCTCAGGAGAGAGAATCCTACACAGAAAAATTAAAACAATGGACTGATACCATTGAGCACTATATCCAAGAAAATATCCCAGAATACAAAATCCATTCGGTCGATTTTGAAAGGGTGCCCGGAACTATATCCGTAGCCTTTATCGGACTTCGTGGGGCTCAACTCATGGCAGAGTTATCCGAAAAAGAACAGATCTGTGTATCCATTGGATCTGCCTGTACGAGTGATATTTTTGTGCCAACCAAAACGATGCAGTGGATCGAAAAAGATGTGACGTGTCAGTTTCCGATCCGGATCAGTTTACATAAATTTCTGACGAATGAATCGGTGGAGGAATTCTGTGAAATCCTCGAGCACTACGTAGGAGAACTCAGAAAGTAGAAGAATTTTTAAAGTTTGTTTCGAAGAACGAACTCATTTATACTGAAATCGATAAGGGGAAGTGTCAGAAAAATTAAAATGGACCTGGAAGCAATTCAAAATTCATCCATACAGGAGCAACTCATTCTGAAAATAAAAAATGCAGATGAGTTTGGAACTTTGGAGGCTGATTTTTTTAAAAATGAAATCCTCGCTATCCTTGAGAAACAGCCCCAAACAATCGAAAAACTTCTCAACGAAGATATCGCCAACACAGTAGTCTCCATTTCAGAGAGTGTGGAAGCATTAGTGTACTCACAAGTATATAACGAAGGAAATACTATGGGACTAGAAGCCGAAATCATAAACACAGAATCCATTCGAATCGAAAAACAGGAGCAGGAAATACAAGAGCTCAAAGACCTCGTAAAAGTACTGACCGAAGTAAACATTTCTCAATCAGAAGAGCTAAAAAAACAAGCAAGGGAAATCACTGCGCTCAACAACGAAGCTCTAGAAGCAGAAGCTATAATCGCAAAACTCCAATCCCATAACGAAAGAACGGAGGGAGAATTCATTCATCTCCAAGAACAAATCCAAGAGCTTCCATTGTCTAAGAAACAAAAATTATTAGCCGGAAAGCTTCTTCGGTGGCTCGAAAATAAAGCCAATGGGATGTCTGATGTAATGCTTCTCAAACAAGCGATTGATGGATACATCGATCCAATGCAAACGATCCAAATTTTGCATGAAGGAAGAACCCAAGAAAGTCTCACCGCTCAGCACCGTATTCGTCTTCTCAAATCATTGATCAAAAATAAACGAACCGATGTTTTAAACCCCTATGATTTCTATCGAGAAATCCATAACTTTCTAAGGTCAGAAAGCGAAAAAGCAAAAAAAGAAGACTCTACTCAATTTGAAATCATAATCGATAAAGATATTAACAACGCAACGCGAAAAATTGACCCAGACTACGTTTGGGGGATTTTGGGGAATGTTTTGGAGAATGCCGTAAAATTTACTCCAGAAAAAAAACTCGATGCAAAAGAGCTCCCACTGATACAAATTCAGGCACAAATAAATCCTGATAATCCAGATATAATAGATATCGTGGTAGAAAATGATGGTCCCGGATTCCCGACTCAAACACTAAAAATAAATGGAAAAGAAGACTCTTATTTAAACCACCTCAACAAAGGAAATGAGGTTCCAACACAAAAAGGAAACAGCAACTCTGAGGCCGGACGAGATCTGGCTATCTGTGTAGAATTTGCCCGAGGATCAGAGGACGGAAATCTTTTCTATGAAAATCGAGTAGATGAAAATGGGGAAATCAATGGAGCAAAAGTCACCTTCTCCATCCCAACAGACAGAATCGAAAAATAGAACCCACGTTGATCTTTTCTTTTTTTCACGATAGAAACAAACTATGGCAGAAATAAAAACAAATATTCCCGTCGAAAGCGACATCCTTTTGAATGTACATTCACGATCGCTCGTGGATCATCCCGCTCTTCAAGAAGAGTTCATCCCCTTGTCTCAAAACGCACAAGCCGAACTCCTCGCAGAGCAATCTCCAAAACATAAACTTCTCGCGGAAGTACAATTGCTTCAACGGGATTTTGAGGACAAACGACTCAAGCTCGTCGCCGCCCAAAAAGCTTATCAAGAAGCAGCCGAAGCTCTCAATAAAGGGAAAGAACGATTTCATATCCAAGAGATGTACAAACATATCTCAGACATGGAAGCGTTTTATCATGGATTTCGAGGGAAGTTATCTGAGCTCTGTGGACACTTTGATCACGATCATCCAGAAGTCGACCAAATGCTTCACTGGTTTCATGGAGTGGAAAATTCACTTCACGCGCTCGGAGTCAGCAAACTCTCAGAGACACATGTTCACCCAGAATGGAGTCTCGATAATATCCGAAAAATCGTAGAGCACGAAACCTTTGATATCCTCGAAGCACACCAGGAACATAGTGGGAAATTTGCCGGAGTCAGCACTGCCCTCGATAGACTTTTGGAAGAATTGTCCGGAAATCCAGAACTAGAAACCCTTCACATAGAAGCGGTAAGACTCCGAAAAGATTTAGATAGCCGAAAAAAAAGAACTTCTGAACAAGAGACCGGAATAAAAACTTCTTCCTTGATGGTAGACCTCGCTATGCAAACAGGAGGAATTCACCCAACACAAAAAATGAAAGATATGCTTGCAAAAGAAAAGGCAAAACGAACACCTTTTTCGAATCAAAAAGGACGTTTTGATTATATAAACACTGCTCCTGAGTTAAATTAAAACATGAATATTATTTCTTGGAACGTAAACGGAATCCGAGCCGTCGAAAAAAAAGGCGAAATAGAAAATCTCCTCAACACCTATAATCCTGATGTTTTACTTCTTCAGGAAACCAAAGCAAAAGAAGAACAGTTGTCCGCGATCATAAAAAAATATGATCAATACCAGCAATTTTATCATGCCGCAGAAAAGCCCGGATACGCCGGGACCTCAATCTGGGTAAGTTCGAACTTCATCAAAAGTTCGAACTTGGAATTCTCCACCGGAATGCCAAATTTTGAAGACACCGAAGGACGTATTGCCCGAGTGAGTTTTGAAAATTATGAGATCCTTGGCGTGTACTTCCCAAACGGGGGAAAATCTCCCGAGGCTTGGGATGGGAAACTCGTGTTTTATGAAAAGTTTTTAGATTTCGTGAACCAACTCCGAAGCGAAGGAAAGACCGTCATCTGGGCCGGAGACGTAAACTGTGCGCACGAAGAAATTGATCTGGCTCGCCCAAAAGACAATATGAATTCAATTGGATTCTTGCCGGAAGAACGGGCGTGGGTCAGCAAGGTGGTTGAAAATAAATGGACTGATGTTTTCCGAAAAACCTATCCAAGCAAAACTGACGTTTACTCTTGGTGGCATGTGATCACACGAGCTCGACTCCGAAATGTCGGATGGCGGATTGATTATTTTTTGTCGATGAAAAAGATTTTCCAAAAGTGAAAAACATCGAATATCTCAATGACCAAATGGGATCCGATCACTGTCCGGTGATGCTGGAAATTTAAATATTCTAGACAAACAAAAAAAACACGTTAGAAATACAAAGAATTCTTTCTTTTTTCAATATGATAAAAAACCTCGACGACAAAAAATTTATGGATAAATCCATTGAACTTTCCCTTGATAATATGTCCAAACCATATGGGGGACCATTTGGAGCGGTTTTAGTTGATAAAGACACTGGCACTATCCTCGGAATGGCGGGAAATGCCGTCACTCACCCAGAGAATCCAGATCCAACAGCTCACGCAGAAATACGAGCGATTCGGGATGCCGTCGAAAAAGGAAATACCAATCTCAAAAATGCCATTCTTTATACAAGCTGTGAACCATGCCCGATGTGTCTCGCACAGGTATATCGAAAAAACATTTTGGAAATCGTATATGGAAATACAAAGGAAGATGCAGCAGAAATTGATTTTGACGATGCATATATTTATGAACAACTCGCCTTATCCTGCGAAGAACGAGATATCCCATTCGTAGATTTTTCTCAAGAAGAAAATGATTGTCCATCGTTTCCAGATGAATTTGATAACTATGGAACACTTATCATAAAAAAAGGAACGGTCATTGGGTACGGAAATAACTCTTTTGATGAAAATAAACAACTCCTCCTCACTGGGACAGAAGCCGCCATCCAAATGGCAGGGAAAAAACTAAAGGAAGAGGCCGTCGAACTTCCATTTCAGCTCACAGACTGTGAAGTGATTTTTAAATTCAAGCCTGGAGTCTTTGAAGAATCCGCTATGTTTTGGGCTCGACCAGAAAAAGTTTTCTACACCCGTCATGGAAACAACGAACTTCATCATCAAAAATATTCCGAAGCTGAGATCGTTCATGATGCTCTTCAGAATATTTCATCTCCTGATCGGAAAATCCCTACACGACAGATGTCTCACAAAGAGGCTTTAAAAGCTTTTGAAATTTGGTCTCAACGAACCGACAAGATCGAGTACTAAAAAACTTTAATCGAGTGCTTTATACTCTCCTGCATAATTTGGCTTAGGAGACAAAATTCCTTCTTGTATTTTCTTCCACACTTCTCCACAAATTTTTTGTTTGTAGGTTTCACAGTTTACACAGATATTTGAATTTCGTACTTCTTTTTCAAACTGTGCGCATTTCTGAACTTCTTTCTCAAGCGTTTGTTTGTCTTTCTTCATTTTTTGAATGATTATAAGGAGATATTAATGGCATCGGATTAAACTCCGATAGATAAATTCGACCTCGCATTTTTTCTTCCCAGTCACCGTTGAGCACATTCATGATTCCTCCCACAAAGTAGTCCGAAATTTTTTCAGGATCTTTTCCGTGTGGAAAAACAATATTCACATAACTATCTGGGTTCACCTCTAGAGTATGTGCCATCATGTGAATATCACTCCCCGTATCCCCACTACATCCAATCGGTAAAATCTCTCTATTTTCAATCGTTCGTGTTTTTCCTTCTCCATTGTTGAAAGTGATAATCTTTGGGGTAAACCGCTTCCCTTCGTACTCCATTTCAGTAGCCACAACCTTCACAATAGGACAGTCTTTCTGAATCAAAGAAGAAACAATCTCTGCAATATTCGCCGTCACAATGACAATCTCTGCTCGTTTATCTAATTCTTTGTGTCGTAGCAATCCATCTTTGAGAGTTGCATTGATCGATACCCGAGAGGCCAACTTTTTTGAAAGAGCCTGAATATCTTTCTTTCCCATTCCTTCCAACAAACGATAAAAAGAAAATTTTCCCCCCTCTATTCCATACTTTTTGATCATATATTCATCTTCGAGCCATACGAGTTCTTGTTGTAACTTTAAATACATATTCGCCACATCTTTTCTTTTATCCTGATCATAAAGATCAACGAATGCATCCTTCAATTTCAAGAGGTTGTGCGCTCGTTGTTTATCCTCTCGATTTGCAAAGTTCTCTTGATGCACAAAATCCAATACTTGCTTTGGTAATAATTTTTCACGAAACAGCTCCTGAGAAACGTATCCTTTCTCAATCGCCAACTCTACCACCCCCACACCAGTATCCGTCCGAAAAGCTCCTTCTTTTATAATTTTATGAGGATCCTTTATCCCATAAGTCCCATCAAAATCACTATAAACGCCCTTCCAGAAGCTTTTTTTATCCTTATTCGCGTGATAGGACTCTTCTACTACATCGTTAAACGTAAAATTATTTTTTCCTAAATCATCTGCGCAGTATATTTCTGACATAGAAACCTGAATTACACATAAAAAATCACAATATATATAAAATCTTTAATAAAAAAATCAAGGACAAATAAGAAAAAAAAGAAGGCATCCTCCCCGATCATTTGGAAACATCTGCTAAAATATCCCCGAAAATGCAAAGAAATATGAAATCCCTTGTGCTTCTTTTGGGAATATCTCTCCCTTTTCTTTGCCATGGAACTGCTTATCGACTGACTACCAGCGAGCTTGATACCATCAACACGAATCAGACCGCCGTCGAAGATCGAAATTATTTTGATACCGATTTGGGAAGCTATCGAAAAGGTCTTTCGAATGGGACACTCACTTCAAGTATCGATCGAGACAGTGTTCGGCTCACTACCAGCGAACTCCAAGAACTCTTTAGCAAACAAACC
>JBNKLH010000044.1:0-7806 GCA_050292255.1 Candidatus Altimarinota bacterium
GCGGCTTTGATCACAAATTCTGGATGTTCTTCTGTTGCAGAGTTTCCAGCTGTGTCCCAGAGTTCGATAGAGATATTATACGTTCCGGCGATTCGAAAACATGGATTGGTATCGTCAAAGGCAAGCGTTGTATTGCTATCGCTTAATCCCAATTCAGAAAGAGACTTTACGATATTAGGCCCGGTGCTTCCAAAACACTCAAGCATTTGTCCGCCACTGATCTCGGGGGCAAAGTTGATTACGAGGTTTGATGCGTCCCAGTCGATCTCGCTGGCGCATACCGATGCACTCAAAAATAAACCCAAGAGGGCTCCTCCGAAACCAAGGCTAAATCTAATTTTTGTCATTTTTGTTTGTGAAAATTCAATTTCCCACACATTTTCACTCTTTTTGCTCACTTTTGCAAAATCTTTTGAATCGAGTATTTTGTTTGTGTGAAAAAATTATTTCTCTTGGCTCTGGGGCTTTTTATCTCCGTTCCTGCTTTTGCGATCTCTGAGTTGGTGCAAGTAGTGGGATTTTCATGGGATGGAGAAGCATTGCAATTCGAGACGCTTGGCTCTGGGACGGCGGTGGAGTCCGATGTGATTTTGACCAATCGACACGTCGTCGTGAACGATGGGGAGCAAGTGGACTTTGTCCTACTGTGTCCGGCAAAAGCCAAAACGACACAAGCCGTTCAATGCAATATCCCGGCAGCGGTGATGGCCCTGCATCCGACGTTGGACGCGGCTTTGATCCGTCCTCTCGATCCAGAGGTGACGTTTCGTCCGGTGCGACGAATTACGCATGATCCTGTGATTGGGACGAGTATTCGGATTGAGGGATTCCCGATTCAGACAGAAGACTTTGGAAAATTTGGATCTCAAAAAACAATTTCGATGATCAATAATTGGTTGAAAAATGGAGGAGTGTTAGAAGCCAAAGGAGATAACCTCACGATCAGTCGTGGGCGAATTGAGCGAATTGGTCGGCTCAAAACAGAGACCGAAAATTTTGGGCGATTCTTTTGGACGAATGTGAAAGCGAACTTTGGAAATTCTGGAGGGGCGGCGTTTGATGGATTGCGACGATTTATCGGGATGCCGACTCTGCGTGACCAAGAATACAACGCGTTTGTGCTGGCGATTTCACAACTCGAGCCATGGATTGAAACCAGTGATCGGACGATTCCACAGTTACCTCCGGCGATCCAAAAATACTACGAAGCACAACTGGCCAAGAAAACACTGGCCCAGTCTCTGAAAGCACAATCGGTGGATTACACACAAAAAAGTTTCTCTAAGCGTTGGAAGCGAAAAACAGCACCCAAAAAACGATACGAAAAACCACAAACCGAAGAACAGCCAGTAGAAACTGCTACAGATTCAACGCCCGTAGTTGAAAACCAAACGACTATTTTCCAGCGGAACTCAAAACGAGTTTTGTCGCCGAGCTTATTGCACCAAATGTATTTTCAATAATATTCATGAGTACTCCAGAACGCCGATTTGAGATTGTCGAATTTCCTCTTATAGCCGATGAAAAAGGAGGATTAGTTCCTTTTGAATTCAATGAATCGTTTCCGTTTCCGGTCAAACGGACCTACTTCGTCACCGCCAAAAAAGATGGTGTGCGAGGCGGACACGCGCACTTGATCGAAGACGAATTGTTTTTTGCGGTTTCTGGATCGATCACGGCTGAGCTTGAGGACGAACATGGATTAGAAGAAGTTATTTTAGACACTCCTAATAAAGCCATCTGGATCAAAACGGGCTGTTGGCACGAATTTAAAAACTTCAGCTCCGATGCGGTTTTGGGGGCGTTTTCATCCACGCATTATCTTCCGGGAGAGGGGAACTATGTGATGGATCGAGAAGTGTTTCGGGAGAATTTTTGACCCCTCTAATAGGCAACATAAAAGGAACTTTTTTATTTCTTCAATTTTTTTATCAATCGGTAGATCGGATACCATTTTTTGTCGAGCACGATTTCACTGCCCGGTGCGTAAGTGGCACGGTATCCTCCGAATTTCCATTTGAATTCTGAGATCCNGGCATACGCGTGATCAGGTTCATTTTCTGGTGCGATCCCGAGGAAGTCGTAGGTCGTGCAGTTTTGTTTTTTGGCATACTGGATCATTTCCCACTGGAGACCATACGGAGCCATGAGGTTTCGGTATTCCGGATCGCTCGTAGACGCTCCGAAATAATAAATCGCTTTGTCTCCACAAAAGGTTGAGATCGCAGTGGCGATGCGTTTTCCTTCGTATTCCGCAAAGAAAAGTACGGCGTAGTCTGGCAATTTCAAGAGGAATTGTTCGTAGTATCTTTTTTGGTGTCCAGAAAATCCGTCTCGGGATGTGGTTTCCGTATTGAGTCGCCAGAATTCATTGATGAGTTCGGCTTGTTCGGAAGCAGGTTTTTCTGCGAATTCTTTTCCTGTTATGTGAGAAACGGTGACGCCTTTTTTATTCGCGAGGTTAATGTTGTATCGGCCTTTTCGTTTCATTTCCGCAAGCAAGATTTCGTCTGATTTCGTCAAATCGAGCATCAGCGTGTCGGTCGGTTGGTAGTTTTGGACAGATTTTTTGAATGTAATCCTGGGCTCTATTTTTTGAAGCTCGCGCCAGAGCCTGGGCTTGAAATACGGATCAATTCGCCAAAACATAACCCCGGTTTTTTGTAATCTTTTCGTGACTTCTTGGATCAAGAAAACTCCCGCGTCTGCATTTTTTTCCAAATCAAAAACGGGACCGCGTGGGCTGTAGACCCATTTTTTTCCATGAAATCCGGTATCCATCCAGACGCACATTACCGTGGCGAGAATGTTTCCATTTTCGTCTTTTACCCCCCAGCCTTTGACGGGGCCACGTCCAGAGATGGTTTCCTGAAAGGGAGCCCAGGCACTTACCTGGTGAATAGACCCCAAAGGACAAGAAAGAACAAAATTATCCCATTCTTTTCCGTTTTTTTGTTGGTATTCAAATACAGTCCAATGCGTCATCGGGGGAAGTATAGCGCTTGTTTTCTTTTTTTTGCAAAAAGTATTTGCTTTTTTATTTTTTTGTGGTATAATGATTTATCAACTTGATAACAGAAACGTTCTGGAATTAGGTTGTAAAGTGTTCGTTCTTTGACAGATTCATATGTATTTATTCCTTGATTTGGAAACTGAGATGTTTTCAGATCTATCGGAAAGAGAATCTTTCCCCTATGTCATTTATACTTATCTGTTTTGAAAATTTATTTTCACGGTTGAGTATGACTTCGCATTTTTGCATTCGCAAAAAGAAAGGCTTCGGTTTTTCCACTTTAGAATTTTTTTAGTTCTAAGGTGCGCGAGTTAAATACAAGCATACAGGATTTCATTTTTGAGGTTTTGTGTGGTATTCGTTTCATTCACTTTTTGTGGAGAGTAAAACTTCGGTTTTCTCGGTTCTTCGGAATTTGGAATGAAGATTGTATTGGAAAAAAGTAGTTTGCTTTCATGACATAAAGCTTCTACAGGTAAGGTTTCTGGTCTAAGACAGAAACGTGAAAGTACCGCAAATGAAAAGCTTTCCATCCGAGATTGTCTCGAAAGGATGTAAAATGTGTTAACAGTCAGGATATACAATCAATCAGTCAAAAGCTGAGAACTCTTGCATCTGTAGATGAATGCTCCGTTATCATTCTCGAGCATTCACCGTTGGGTCAGTCAGTCCAATCGCAAAAAAAATAGACTCTTCTTTTTTTCATGTTTCATGAGAAGAAAAGGAAAGGGAAGTAAATCGTATGAACCTTCGAGAACACCGGGCACTTTCAAATAAAAACAAAAAAACGTCCCTTCTAGGTTGTGCTAGTTGGGTGTTTTTTTATGTAGAAAAATTACGCGTTGTATTTACTCTTGGATTTTCTTATCATAGAGAACCCGTTTTTTTAAAACCCTCTTTTCATATGGACATTCTCACTCCACTCCATTGGCGATATGCCACCAAAAAATTCGATCCGAATAAAAAAATAAATGAATCAACCTTTGAAAAACTTCTCGATGCGCTCGTACTGACGCCGTCTTCGTATGGATTGCAACCGTGGAAATTCTTAGTCGTTACCGATCCCAAAATCCGAGCTCGGTTGCGAGTGCATTCGTGGGACCAAGCACAGGTGACGGATAGTTCTCACTTCGTGGTTTTGTGTCGATTAGAAAACATGACTGCGGCACATGTTGATCATTATGTGGAACGGATTATGGATGTGCGGGGAGTTTCACGAGAGAGCTTAGAGGGGTACAAAAGTATGATGATGGCAAAGGTCTCTGACAGCAGTGCCACCAAAGAATGGATGAAAAACCAAGTCTACATAACCCTGGGGAATTTGATGACGAGTGCAGCGGCATTGGGCGTGGATGCGTGTCCGATGGAAGGATTTGATCCGGCGGAATACGACCGAATTTTAGATCTTCCGGCTCAAGGACTTCGTGCGTGTTTGGCGTGTCCTTTGGGATATAGAAGTGAGGATGATCACTATGCAGAAGTGGAGAAGGTGCGATTTCCGAAAGAGGAGGTTGTGGTGAGAGCTTAACGCTTTTCTAGAGCGACTCATTCCTTTACTTTTGAGGGAAAATAGAGTACAATGCTCTGATGAAAAACCTCGCTCAAGAAGGCATTCCAAGCGTCTCTCGGTTCATTTCTCAGAAATGGAAATTTGTACAGAAAGAGCTCCCGGTCGATACACCGGCGGGTGTTTTGAAGCCTCACTATGAGTATGAATTGAAAAATCTCAAACAAGAGATTCTTTTGAGTCGAGAGGCTTTGTGTCAGAAGGCCCAGAAAGAACTGGATAAAAACGGTATTACAAGCGAACAAAAAGAAGCATACTCTTCTGAAAGTAAGCGATTATTTCAAACCGTTGCTCCATGGGGATATGGGGACAAAGCGGGGAAATTGTGGAGTTATATTTCGCAAAAACCAAGTGAGTTGCGTCGACATATATCAAAAAATCTACCAGAACGAGACGATGCGTGGGCGATGTATTTAGGACTTCCCCAACAGTACAAAACATTTCGTATCTCAAAATATGCTCCGTCAAAAAGTAACGAAAAGAAATATTATTATGCGTTACCAAAGGAAAAAGAAGTGAAAATCCTGCGAGCATTTTTTCATGAATTGGATCCTGATAAAATTCAAGAACGTATCCAGAAAGAGCAGAAAAATATTGTTGTGCCGGATTTCAATCCGTGGGAGGAAGATGTTCCGGTAGGGATTTCAGATGAAGCGATGACGAAGCAATCAACAAGTCAGTATGTCATTTCACAACTGAAGGAACGAGCACATTCGAAAAAAATGGTCGTTTACGATGACTATGCATTTGTCATGGGGAATAGCACATTTGCGTTTGGAGAAGATGAAAAGGGCCGATATATCTCGTATTATGATGTGTGGGATTTGGCTCCAACCGGGGAAGAGATCAAATCCATTGGGAAACCTTTCGAGATTTACAATCGTATTTATTACAATCCGAAGACGGGGGAGAGAAAAAACTAAATGGGATAATAAAAATAAACCGCTTCTTTGGAGTACTTACTCGGAAGTTCTTTGGAATAAATAAAGAACTTTGTCCCGCCGAATAGAAATCCTGATTTTAGAAAGAGTTTATTGGCTTGGTATTTTTCGGTGTCCATCTCCGTGTGAACACCTCGACAGTTTGGATCTGTTTGGGCACGAGAAATAACTTCTTGGATAAGTGTTTTCGCAATTCCTTTCCTTAAATATTCATTGGCAACAAGAATATCTCTGACAACGAGAACCTTTCCATTTGGCCAGTGTTCCCATTGTGCGAGTATATATCCAGCTGGATTTCCATCTAAAAAGGCAACAAGAGGGAGGATGTTTGCTTGGTCTAAAATAGGGATAATATCTTCTTTTATTTCTTTAATATATCCATCAGAAGGATTGGTTTTGACTTCGGGGAGATCTATTTCTGAAAGCGAAATAGTACTTCCGTCATAGTTCACAGAGAATACCTTGTCTATGGTATTTCTGTAATCAAGTTCGCAGAGTTTTTTAAAGTCTTCTAAGGTTCCGATTTTAATAGTAATATCTGTCATTTTGAGGCATGAATCAGAAGAAGCATATCATATTTGAACATCCTGAAAACACAGCCATGTCGCAAGGACATGCCTGTATTTTCAATGGCTCCCCGCTTTCTGGAGTCGTTCGAACCTTAATGTTTAAGCATAACAAAAGACGAGCCTATGTCGTACCATTGGCAAATCACACCTCTTGGGAGGCGGAAGTAAAGCGTATTAAACAGGAGATTTCTAACCTTTAATAAGTGTAGCGTGGTTGGAAGAGAACCTATGATGAGCATAAGGAAGAGATGGTAATCAGAATCCGATCTCTTCTAGATGTTTGGAAAAGACAAGTAATCTACTTTTCATCTGTTCTGCATTCCAAGGAAGCCGTTTGAGAAGGATAAAGTCTTCTATGATTCGGAAGAAGTCGAGGACTGTCTTTACGGCCATGATTCGTTTTCGCACAATCTCCTCAGGCGCTTTTCCGTAGTATTCTTTTAGGAATAATTCCAGTTGTTCGTCAGAGAACTGACAACCTGAAAAAAGTCTCCCGATATCTGTTTCTGGGATATCTACTCCGCTATATTCCCAGTCGATGAGGAATACTTCATCATTGGGAGTCACAATGATGTTTTCTTTTTTGAGGTCTGCGTGACAGAGACAGAACTCCGAAATTCCATTAAAAATGGAGAGTTGGTGAAACCAGTCTCCGAGGCGTTTTTCAGTTTCTTGGTAAAGCGGGATGACCTCTTTGATACCAGATAATTCTGAATACTTCTCTATGTTTTTATCTTCTCCTCCAGAAAATTCATCAAAAATTTCACATTCATAGGGAAGCTCATCTTCTGGGGGGATGGAGTCGCCTGCTCGATCGAAGGCAAAAGATTTATGTAATTTTTTAAGGACTTGGGCCAATTGTTTTGCATGATGATTGGACACTGTTTCGAGTGTTTCCCCTTCTATGTATTCAATAATGTTGTAGTGTTGATGGAGCTCGCTTTCAGAATCATCTAAAAAATAGATTTCAGGGGCAATGTTTTTTCCAGACAACATCAAGAGTACTTTTTCTTCGTGTGCTTTTACTTGCCATTCATTTTTCGGGGCATAATCATTGATACGGGCGATATATTTTTTCTCTATGGTTTCAATGAGATAGAGTAAATTTCCTCCACCTTTTTTAAAAAATGAAATTGAAAAATCATCTGATACTCCGGGTAAAATTCCCTCTTTCAGTTTTTTTTCAAGGAATGGGATATAGATGGCGTGTTTATCGGAAGACATGAAAAAGGACGGTGTTAAAACTAAACACCGCCCATTTTAGTGAATCCTTCGAAGAAATTAAAATGAGAAAGTCTTTTTAAAATCTTCAAGAGAATCCAAGAGTTCAAGGTAATTAAATTCTTTTCGCTTTATATGATTATTCAGCTTCAAAGATTCAACTACCATCTTCCAAGTTGCTCCAAGTAAACATACCCGGACATTCTTTGCTGTTTGTGTGTACAATAAATCCCAAATCGCAAGTAATTCATTCATAGTTCCTAGCATTCCATCTTGAATCACAATTAATTCAGATCCGGGAATTTCATCAGAACCAACCGTTAAATTTCTCAATCTATCAAAAAGATCGATAGCTTTCAGTTCTTGGGTGATGAATCTATTTGCTTTTTTGGGATCAAAGGAAGCATTTGTAATTCCTATGCAGGTTCCATTTTTGTTTGAAACTCCGCGGGAGACAGCTTCCATAAGGCCATAATAACCGCCATTCTTTACGAT
>JBNKLH010000045.1:0-7805 GCA_050292255.1 Candidatus Altimarinota bacterium
CACATCTGCAGGATTGTCCCGCCACGTAAGATACTGAATATATGGAAGTGTTATTAAATATCGAGGGTCTGACACGAGAAGCTCAATGAAGGCATTGTCTTTTTTCGTAAAAACTTCCCACACACGTTCCAATACTTTTTTAATTGCTTCTTGGGCTTGTATGTCACACAATTCATCTAAATAAGCTAATGTCTGTTCAAGATTCAATGGATCTTTTTCCCATTTTTCTTGTCTTTCTGTTTTCGGTGATGAATGTAAATTTTCCATAAAAAAATTATTTTATTTATTAAATTTTTTAAGCATTCGGGCTCGAAGTTGATATAACTCTGTCCACTTATCCTTGAGGATCTTTTCTTGAAATGGAAGAAAGGTTTCATCCTCCAATAGCACAACCACTACTTCTGGGAAAAGACGAAAGACCTCTTTAATTACTTTGTATGCCTTCGACAAATCTCCCCGCACTGTAACATACTTTATCAGATCCACCCCAGCGGCTAAAGATGGACTTTTTTTGTACCGCTCCTGCACCACTTCAATGGCTTTCTGTATATTCTCATCAAAATTTCCCCCTTCCTGTTGAGCCAATTTAAAATATAATTGCCCCAAAAAACTCATTATCTGAGAGGAAGTTTCATCCACCACTTCTTTGGTGGTACGCTCTTCTCCAATGGCAATATTGATATCAAGAGCTGTTTTTAAGTTTTCTTCCGCCTCTTCTGTGTGGTTGAGATAGAGATGAGAAATCCCTTTAAAAAAGTAGTTTCGTGGGTCTGCATAATCATCTTTTTCTGCCGCAGATAATGCCTTGAGAGCTATATCATACTTTCCCGCTTTCATTAAGCTCACAACTTGTGTCCGAAGACGTTCATCGCTCCGAAGAGAAAGACTATTTTCTAGTTTCTCATTGAGACTATTAAGAGATTTTAAAATATTTTTTCCTGTCCAGGCGACGACTTCTTGTATCTTTTGGCTTTGGGTAATGGATTCTTTTATCTCGCTAAACCCGGCATACAATACATCCTCTATTACTCCCAATTGTGCCAAGGCCTCATACTGCAACACATTTCCAATAAATTGCTGTTTTAGTTGTTCTTTTTGCAGATTCTGAGATGCCACTAAAATCTTTTTGATTTTTTGTTGTTGAATAAGGGACTGATATTGTGTTTCATTATTCACGATCTGAGCCTTAAGCAAATCTGCATTTAGTCCAATCTGGATAGACATCCCTTTCTCTATAGCCCCCAGTTTTATATTCTGAGAGACGACATTCCATTTTATTTCCTCTTGCAAATTAAGTCCTTTTTGTTGGTTTTCTAAGAATGCAGCTTCATTTTTCAAATGTTGGCGATCATTCATACGTTGCTCGTCCATAATTTCCAAAATCTCACGCGCACTCTGGTTCATCCCATACACATCCGTTCGAACTTCTCGAATATTTTCACCGAGTTCATCTTGGACAAAGCGGTCCAAATATCCATGTCGTGCCAACACTCCCAAAGATTTTTCATTCAGAGGTGCATTAAGACGAAATACCAAATTTTGTAGGTATTCTTTTTCCTCATCTTGAAGGGATTCATGAAACTCTGGATCAAAGTTAACAACCTGCTCTATCAACTTTTGTTTTCTATTCCCAAGGGATCGAAAAAATTTTTTCGACTCTTTTTTGTCGAGCACTCCTTTTAGTGCTAAGGCTACCATTTCTTCTTCTCCATTGAGCAAATTCCCCAATTCAATCAAATTTTTGCGGGGAGTTGATACCCCGTTCAAAGAATTTTTCAGGATATATGTTTGATCTTCTATTACATCCGCCACTTCTTCCACGGAGTTATTTATATTTCCAAGCAGATTGTTTCCTTCGGAGAGAAGTACATTGTTATCGTGTAGGTGATCATCGATCTGGTACGCCGCCCCCACCATCTCCATCACTTGTTTCTCAATCCCAGAAAGCCCTTTTGAAAGAAGTTCTGTAGATTTTTTGACCATTTCGGTGTTGTCTTCAATCGCCCATTTCGTTCCCTCCCCAACTGTTTTTAGGTTTTCAAATCCCTGAAGAATATCCTGCGGATTATATACCGATTGCAAATCATAGACATTCTTCTCTGGCAAAGGAGATTCTTTTCGTGCAATTTCCTGTACAATTCGACGCTCCTTATACCCCTTTGCAATTCTCTCTAACGCCTCTGTTTGTCGGCGCATTTTATCCATATCCCACCCTCTCGGAGACCCAAGTCCCGGAAAAATACTATCTCCAAAGATCTCTCCAAAAGACCGTCTCCCGTTTTCTTTTGTCATCAAAGAAAACAAAATCACATTCAAGGAACATTGTCAACAGTCTTATAAATTTTTCTTAATAAAATCTTCATTTTCATGAAGCATCAGGACACTTGTTTTTTCGCTTGAAATATGGTACAATGTCTAGATTTATATAAAAATCTATGGCAATCAATGTACATCAAGATCGATCCCTCTTCGAAGACATTCGAGAAAGCAATGAATTCGAGAAGTCTGAAGACTTCAACGAAGGGAAGCTCAAAGAATACCAAGACACCGCACTGTCACGAGTCACAAATGCTGCCAATGACACCGCAGACACAGGACTTCGAGAAGTTTTTACCGACCTGGGACTTGAAGCCGAAAGTGGACGATTGCCCCGACGGGTAACTCCTGAAGCCCTCGTAAACCACGTCTCTGAATATGTAGAACAAATCATCGAGGGAAGCTTTGAAGACATTGTTGGGAACCTTACCGCTCCAACTTCTTCTATCGCAGCCAATATTGATCGTCAGGTTCTAGCAAACTCAGCCAATGATGTGCGAGATGAAATTTTCAATGAAGCGGAAGCGGGAAACCGATCTCTTTCAGCCGTAAATACGATTCAAGATTTCAATACTTCCGTTCTCCAACCGGAAGTGCTCAATGAATACGCAAAAGTGGAAAAACAAAATAAAGAATTCATCAACAAGTTTGATGCGCTCGAAAAAAAGTGGTATCGCCCACGACGAAACAAAAAAATTCGTCGAGCCCACAAATACGATGAACTGAATAAAGGATTTCGTGAAAAACTAGATAAACAATTTAGCGAATGGAACACCAAAGCCAAAGAAATTGAAAGTGACCAAGAACGAAAAATTCAAGTCACTCAGCGTATGATCGAACATAAAATCTCACACGGGACAGAGGACGAAAGAAATCAACGAGCAACCGCTCTTATGTACGCAGTCCGATACGGAGCTACAAATCTTAATTTTGATCTTTCCAGATTCTATCCAGGTGGGGCCAGTGAACAACAAAAAATTGAATTCCTTGAAGCGGCCAACCGAATTGATTGGATTACCGAAGGAATTACGGCTTCAAAAATTTTGGAAAAAAACTCTGCCACGATTGAAAAACAGCTTGAAGTAGGAAAAGAAATCGAAGACCTTATTCGAGATGAACCAATCTTTTTTAAAGTGAGGAATTTTGAAGCACTAAAGTCCGATGAGGCCTTTCTCGTCCTTCCTGAAATAAACGATACAGTAACAGAAAAAGAACTGGTTGCGGATCTAAAGCACGGTCTCGAATTTCAAAAAGAAAATATCCCTGCCGCGTTCCAAGACTACATGTATGGAGACCTTTTGGACGATGAACCAAAACTCATGGTATTCCTTGAATATATTTGGAGCAACGCAAATATTCGAAAAAATCTCCCCGAAATCACTCGAGCAAAAATATTAAAATGGTTTGAGCAACTTGAAGGAGAAACAACGGTGGAAATTTATGACCAACAAACAGAGGTTGAAAATTTGCAGAAAGAGTTGCAGGAAAAAAACTCAAGTATTCCGAAAAAGGCACGGCAATTCTCTAATAAATTAAAAAAACTTAAAGTCTCTGATGATGAAACTTCTTTTAAGAATCTTCAAAAGGATGCGCTGAGTTTCTCCGCTCTTTATTCTCAAAAACAACAAGAGTTTGAAAACATAAAATCTAACCTCCCCGAAAAAGACGCACAAGAACTTTCTGAAGCGTGGGACAAGATAAAAGAACTCCAAGAATTTTTTGTGAAAACGTCTGCTGAATGGATCAAAAATAAAAAGGCTCATGACACATGGAAAAAGACAAATAAAATTGCCAAAGACAAAGAGGAAGAGGCTAAAAAAGAACATGACAGACTCGTAATTGCCTCTCCCCACGCCAAAAAATCAAAACTTGAGTCCATTGAAAATCATGCAGCTAGGGCTGCAAATCGCCTAAAGGAAGCACAAGAAAAATATCGAGAATCCGTTGAAGCAGAACCGACTTTAACAGACATTTCTGTAGAATTTGCTAAATATTCTCAAATAATCCCAACATTAGAAAAGAAAAAATTTGAAACCACAAAAAACAAAACACCTCGAACGCTCGATCTTTATAAGCGAGCACAACAAAAACTCTTCAAGAACTTCAACGAGCAAAAGCTCGAACAACAACTCTTGAAAAATCTCCAAAAAGAAACAGATATCGAGGTCGTCAAAAAAGCCGCTCCACGGTCCAAACTCCAAGTGACTTATACCGAACAAGTCCCAACGTCTTTCGGAGACATTGAAAATGGAAAAAAGACTGCCACGATGCGAGTTGTTTACCGAGACGAAAAAGGTCTCTATCTCGAAGAAGATGGAACCGGGACAAGCAAACGAACAATGAAAATTGCTATGAACCCAGTCTATGGAGAAGGAGAAACTCTTTCCTTTGCAGAAAACATGGAGCTCGGAAAAAAATCAACCGCTGGGGGTCCGCGTCAATACGGAACCGCGCTTAACTTTAAACTTGTTGCCTAAACATGAATGAAGATATCACCGTACTCGAAGAATTCACCCTTTGGTTTCTCGACCAAAAGGAAGTGCCTGAAAACATGAAACGAAAGCTCGTGGGTCATATCCGAGAAAATGGGATTGACCACTGGGTAGAGGACTTTTTGCAAAAATCAATGCACTACCTCATCCATGTAAACCAAGAGCAAGTAGACATGCTCAAACAACGTCTCGCGGTCCTACAGGCTGATGTCGAGGCTGAAAACAATCCTGAAACATCTTATCGTGCCAAAGTGATCAAAGAACGAGGCGAAAAAATGCTCGCACTTGCTGAAACATTTGTCGCAAATGTTGTGGCACAAAACAAGGCTCTGGAACAATACCAGGTTTCTGCAGAACAGGCTGAAGCAGAAAAACTAAAAGCGACAATCTAATCTGATTATTTGATTTTCAAATAAAAAGGCCGTCAATATGACGGTCTTTTTTTAACTTCTAATTCTTTCTCTGGACTATGCTCTCTTTCGGAAGAGGTGAGGTGATTTTGGTTTGCTACTCATCATTCCTTCTTCTCGACTCCTATTTGGGATATTCTTTTTCTTTCCAACAGAAGCGGTCAAAATTTCATACTTATGATCGTATACTCGGTGCGGATAAAAAACCTCTCCAAATTTCCTTGTATCTCTCCAATCATGCGCTTGAGCAAATTTTGGTTTGTTCCAGGCATAAGCTCGCCAATAAAAATTTTCTCCGTCATATTTCGGTTCAATCCGGAATACTCGGTCACGTGAATGCGCAATAACCGCATTATCTCCATCTCGTCGAACTACATACAATTCATCAATTTTTTCCAAATCTTTCAATTGAGCAGAAAAGTTTACTGCTGCCTCTGTCATGTTCGTCGTTTCAATAATTTGAAGATTTGAAAGTTCTTGTCCTAATAACCCCGCTCCATTCCATATTTTTTCTGATTCTTGTCGACGGTTTACGTCCAATACTTTCTTAAATTCTACCCCCTCTTTTTTCAAAATCGAGTTATAGAAAAAGGTTTGAGAAGCGGCCCGTTGATCAACATCAAATGAGGACTCAATCTCTCCCGAAGGAAGTTTAGCAAGTGCTTTATCTACATTTCGTGAAGATGCTTCCTTAATTGTTGAAAGAAGAGATTTTCCATTTGGAAATTGTGTTTTGTACGCATAGGCTTCAACTTCTCGGATCGCGTCTAAGAACTCATCTCGCTTAGTTTCATAGCGTCCCATAATTTTGTCTGCAGCACCAAAGGAAGTCGTAACACCTCCTCCACCAACAGTATCCGCATCCCCATCTCCATCAGTATCTGCACCTGCCGCCCCTCCACCTGCAAAACTTATTACTCCTGGCGTATCTTTCCCTACCATAGATTCAACTTTATCTCCCATACGAGTAAATCGTTCCCAAAGTTCTTCTACTTCCTTTTTGTCTGCCGGAAGATTTTTTACCTTTTGAACAAACTCTTGTCTTTCTTCCTCTAGTTGAGGAAGTTTTTCGTCTATAATCTCATTGATTTTAAGCGCAAAGCTTTTTGCTCGGGTAAACAATTCCTTTTCTGGTTTTGGATAGTTTTCATTTTCCAGTACCGTCTCCACTTCACTAAAAGCGTTTAAGAATTCTCCTCCCTCCAGAAACTTCGCTCGAATACGACTCCATTCGTTATCTGTTTCTGCATGCAATGCCCTATTTAAATTCAATTCTCCTTCGCCGCTCCAAATAGACAATACATCTTCCATCCAGTGTTGAAGATCTTGTGCCCCTTGTAATACCATACGTCGCTGATGAACCGTTACATTTTCTTGAAGACCTCCCGTTGGACGGAAGCTCGCGGCATGCTGATTCATACGATTCGCAAAAGCATAAGCAACTTTACATGCCTCTTCATCAAAATGAGAAATCTTCTTGAGCACAGTTGGGTTCTCGTTCAAAAAATTCACGATCAGGACACTCCCTGCTTCTGGGTTCCGATCTAGGTAAATTCCATAATTTTTATAAACATCTCGAGAAATATTCACCCCTTGCCGATTTAATGCGGCCGTCATTGTTTCAATAAACTTGGACGGCAATACCGTCATGTCATCTCCCAAATCTTCCATATCAAATCCAGAGAACTTTTTTTCGAATGATTCTAGATCAAATTTTGGAAGTTCTTTTTGAAGAACGTTCTCATGCTGTCTTTTGTAATTATCAATCGCTTGGTTTGAGTCCACTTGACTCAATTGTGTCGACTGATCTACATTCACCGAAAAATGAGAATACCGCCTGCTTATAATATCCACTAAGGCTGCTGTCGGAGATTCTGAATTAAAACAAAATAAATCTTTCCATGCCACTCCTTTATAAACAGGGGTGGGTGATTTTAGAAAGGCATCCGGATTTCGTGTGATAGATTCCGTAAATTCTGCAAACTGAGCCTTTTCTTCATCACTTCCGGAATCTTCTAATTGCTGTTCATAGGCAATAAACCGGTTTTCTATTGCGGCACGATCTGCTTCTAGTCGCACTCTGATTTGTTTAATCGCTGCCTCAATATCTTCCCGCGCAGAAACAACCTTTTCATGATGATTGTTTAATTGTTGTTTCATTCGACGAGTCATCCGATTGTGAAGTCTTCCTCTGGCCACATCCAAACGCCATACTTTTGTAATCCATTCTGTTTGCTTGTGTTTTTCTTGATCTGCCGATGAGATAGCCTCTAATGTGGTTTCAATTTCTGACAATGCCCCATTCTCAGACAACAAAGTATCTTCAATAAGATCCAACGCCTCCAAGGAACACCCCTTTAAATTTTTTCCATCACTCGCAATTGCTTTTAACGTTGTTTCCCCTGTATTTTTTAGAATCCCTCGTGTTAAATTTGATTGTGCATATCGAGTTCCTTTTAAGGGAAATTCAAAAAACTGATCCATAACACTCTTATAATTTCTTAAGATCAGATCTTTCGAAAAAGCTATTCGCCAAATAGATTTATCTGGACGAAACCAAAAATCTCGCACAAATTTTGAAATAAGA
>JBNKLH010000046.1:0-7785 GCA_050292255.1 Candidatus Altimarinota bacterium
TCTTCTTTCCTTTTAGAATTCGTCCTGGTTTCGCACACATTCCTGATGACCCTGGTTCTCGGTGGTGGTGAGATCCATGAGTTTCTCGTCCTCGTGCGAAGTTGTGTCGTTTGATAACCCCAGCAAATCCTCGTCCTTTAGATACTCCAGTGATTTTTACATCTTGGTTTTCCTCAAGACTTTCTGCATTTGCTACTTTATCTCCTCGTTTTACTCCTTCTGGAGCATATTTAAATTCGTGAATGAATTTAAATTTCTTGTTTTCGTTTTTTCCGAAATTCTTTCGTTCGTCTGTTCCAAGAACTACCGCATCGTATCCATCACGATCCGCAGTTTTTGTTTGAATGACGGTGTTGTCTTCTACACGAAGGAGTGTCACAGGTGTTAGTTTTCCTGTGTCAGAGCAAACAACTCTTGTCATACCGATCTTCTGGGCGAGTACTCCACGCATTATTCAATTATTATTTAGAACAAAAAGAATTTTCTTATAGCATTTTAATTTCAACATCCACTCCAGATGGGAGCGAGAGGTTTTGGAGAGATTCCATAGTTTTTGCCGTTGGCTCTTTAATATCGATCAACCGTTTGTGTGTTCGGATTTCGTATTGGTCTCGAGCATCTTTATTAACAAAGAAAGAACGGTTTACTGTGTATTTCTTAATCTTTGTTGGAAGAGGTACTGGACCTGAAACCAATGACCCACTTCGTTCTGCTGTCTCGAAGATTGAACGAGCAGCTTCATCAATAACAGTGTAATCAAAGGATTTTACAATGATCCGAACCTTTTCAATTCCTTCGGGAGTTGAAGTAGTTGATTTCTTTCCCTTTGCTGATGCTGTTTTTTTAGTTGTAGTCATAAGTTTAAAACCAAAAGAGCCCGCGGATTCTAGACAAAATAAACAACTTGTCAAATCTTTTTTGGGGCTCAGTTGCAAGAGGTGAGAGTTGTATTAAAATAATCAAAAATTTATTTGACAATGCTTTTGAATGAGCTTAAATTGGGCCTGATTTTGATTCAAATTGTTTTGTTCTTCCTATAAAAATGAATACAAACAGTAATACTCCAGTTATGCCAACAGCTCAGGTCGATTTTCGAGTTTTGATGGATCGTCTGTTAGGGCTTTTGACAAAAAAGGAACAGGATATTATTAAGAGACGTTTTGCTCTTGGGCGAGACAAAAAAGAAACCCTAGACGGGATTGGGAAGAGCTATTCTATTACGCGAGAACGTGTCCGACAGATTGAAGCTGTTGCGATCCAAAAACTCGCACGTATTTCACAAGAAAAATCTATCCGGGTAGTTCACGATTTGGCGGAAGCTATTTTGGTGAACAACGGAAAAGTGATGTCAGAAGAATTGTTGGTTTCTGAAATGATCAAACAGATCGGAAAAGGACAAGACGTAGGAGTGAATGAAATTAAGTTTGCTCTTCGGGTTTCTGACCGATTGCGAAAACACGAACGAAATCAATTTTACCGAGCATTTTGGTATACAGCAGATTCTTCATTGCCAGCGTTGAAAACAGCAATGAAAGATATTCAAAAGATGTTGAGCAAGAAAAAAGAAGTAATGTCTTTTGAAGAAATTGCGCATGCATTAGAAGCGAAATATTCAGAAGTAATGCTTAAATCATTGCTTTTTGTAGATTGGAACTTTTTGAAAACAGAAAAAGGATGGGGATTAAAGAGTTGGCGATTTATCAACCCACGATCCATTAAAGACTGCATCACTATTATTTTGAAACGAGAAGGAAAGCCACTTCACTTCGCAGATATTATGAAACGAATTACGGCGGAATTCCCAGGCCGACGACGAGTAACACCTCAAGCAAGCCACAACGAACTTATTCGACACGAAGAATTCGTATTGGTGGGACGAGGAATGTACGGATTGCGAGAATGGGGATTGGCAGCAGGAACGGTTTGTGATTTGATCCGGGATGTATTGATCGAAAATGGAGAACCAATGAAACGGCAAGACATTATCTCTGCGGTATTGAAAAAACGACAAGTTCGATTGGGGACTATTTCTTTGAGCCTCCAAAAATATCCATTCTTTGTTCGTGTGGGACGAGCGGTATACGAATATGACGAATCTATGGATAGTCGACGACGACGAAAATATTCAGACCAGTAGTCTGAGATAGAAAAATAGAAATAAAAAAAAACTCCCGGTATTGCTGGGAGTTTTTTTGTTTAAAGATCTGGAATACTATTTTTTGGATTGTTTATTTTTCCCTTCGAATTCTTTTTCAATTTTTGTGACCACTCCATTTTCTCCAACAAGATGGTCATCCAATACATCAGGACTATCTTCTGAATGGATAATAAGGAGAAGATCTTGCACGAGTTTTACGGGATCAGATCCAAAAACCATTTTGTCGGTTACTTCTCGATTACAGAACTCCAAGATTTTATCGATGTGATCAGCAACTCCTCCGTGTCCGGTTAGGATCGCCATTGGCTTTCCTTCGTCATATGCAACCGTAAATTCATTGAGAGTTCCCGTTCCACCAGGTAGAACAATCACTCCATTTCCACTTCGTACATTAATAATGTCTCGCATCATCAATCCCATTCCAGTGAAGATGAATTGATCGTATTGTTCGATGGGAGATTTGTATCGTTCGAGGTGTGAAACGATTGAGATTGCCGGAGAAATTCCAATACAGTGTCCCCCGAGCTCATTTGCTCCACGAGCGGCTTCATCTGGGAGACCAGGACAAGCTCCGTTAATCAAAATGCAGTTTCGACGTGCAATTTCTCGTCCAATTTCACGAGCGGCTTCAATAGCTGCTGGGTTTCGCATAACGCCTCCAGAGGCAGAACCCATGACTCCGATACTCGGTCGGTAATTCGGAAGAATGTCGAAGATGTTTTTGAATGCGGGAGAACCTTGTGGCATCATTTTTTTATTGTTTATGTTATCAAGAAATTATAGGCTAAAACGCCTTTGGGTGCAAGTTTTTTAGATTTACGTGTGCTTTTCTCAAGTGAAGTAATTGCAACACGATAAAGAACATTAAAAGTAAGAACGGAAGGAGAAATGCGATTTTTCCGAACTCAAGTAAGGAGTTAAATATAGTATGTGCCAGGACGGCAAGAAGAAGCCCTTCCATGAGTTTTTCTTCGTGAAATAAGGTTGATCCTTTTAAGTGGAGTATCTGGTGCATTTTTTCCAAAAGAGGATGTTGTTTTTCTTTGGCTTCTTTTTGGTAAATTTTCTCAGAGAAATGTGCAATCCCGTAGAAGTATCCCATTATGGCAGAGAAACACAGATGGGCGATCACAGAGAGCGTTGATCTCAATAAGAAGAAGAGACTGAACTGTGAAATATCTTGTCCCATCGTGCTCCAAAACTTTGCGAGGTAGATAATGTTTTCTACAAAGGCAAATCCCAGAGATATGAAGATAGCAAAGGAAATCGCATCCGAAATAGAACGAATTTTTTCTTCATCTGAAAAACGCAGGAAAAGGTATTTAATAAATTCCTCTAAAATTCCTACGATCACCAGAAACCATACTTGTTCTGGAAATGTTCGAGAGAAGATAAAAGCGGCGAGTCCAAAGATAACCCCAAGACTGACAAAAATAAAAGGACTTTCGAGGGAGCGTCTTACTTTGTGTCGGAAGACAGCAAGGGTGTTGTCTCCACTGATAACCTCCAGACAGAACATAATAATCCCGCTAAAGATGAACATTAACGCGGCAACGATTGCACTTACGGCAATGAAAGCGAGGAATTTTGCTGCCGAGGGAATTTCGATAAGGTTGGCAAAATATTCAAATAAATTGATATGTTCAAAGTAGAGAACAGACACATCCCAGTATTTTTCATACAGTTTGATTGGGATCACAGCTGTTGTTCCTGCCAAGAAAGTAAAGATCACGAGTCTTCGTTTTTCTCGGTTTTGTTTTTGGAAAAACCAAATCCATGCCAGGATAGGCAAGAAGCTAATGGCACCAAAAAGGAATATACTAGGGAGATTCATATCAGGTCATTCTACCACAAAAAGAAGGAAAAAGCGAGTAAAAATATGAGAATTTAGAGAATGTTTGGGAAATATTTTTCTGAAACTATTTGACAAATGAGAGACCTTTTATTACATTCTCCCGGCACAAACTTAAGTTACTAGAACATGCTTGCAAAACGACGTTGGCGAAAACGAATGAGAACTCACGGATTTCGTGAGCGAATGCGTACCGCAACTGGACGACGAGTGATCTCTGCTCGCCGACGAAAAGGACGAAAACAATTGTCTGTTGCACCAAAACGAAATCCTTGGACATCGTTTACGCAACGATAATTCTCTTTTGAAAATAAAAAGAAGCCCTGTCCTGCTTTGCAGGAAGGGTTTTTTCTTTTTTGAGATTTCCGTACACTGATTCTGTATGCTTTCTAAGGCCCTCCGTTTTACATCTTCCTTATTTGACCGAGTCTTTCGGCGAGCGAGACGATATTCGTTCGGGTCGTCTCTTTTTTTAGTGTCAGATGCTTCTACATCCCATTTTTCCGTGGTTGTCGGGAAGAAGATCTCAAAAAAGGCGGTGGTGCGAAATCGCCTTCGTCGACAGCTCTATGAGATTATTCGCCAAGAATTAGTCCCTTACGTACAGCAGAAGAACGTAATTCTGCTTTACAATGGAGGTGAAATCTTGGACAATCCCGCCGATTTTCGTCAGGTCTGTACACGATTTCGGCAAAAATTACAGTCATAATTATTGATTTCTAAACTTCTTCTTATGAGTAAGAGTAAACAAATTTCAAAATTCCTGAAAAGCTTCGTTATCTGGTTTGCCGTGTTTTATCTCGGGATGACTTTGTATCAGAAATTTTTCAAAGAACAACCTGAGGAGGTGGTGCCAGAAAAAACAGCTATTTCTATGACCGCGGTAAAAAAATCTCTCTCTATCGGGAATCTTGTGTCTTTTAAAATTGAAAACACAGGGACTGATCCAGTTTCTTTCCTTTCTCCGTGTGAAAGTGAAACGGAAACATTGGTGGTCAATCGAGTGGTAAATGGCCAAAACGTTGTTGTGAGTGATTTTGCAGGGTGTGACGCAAAGGACATTCCTTCTTTTGATCTGGCTCCAGAAAAAGAAGCGACCTTTGCTTTGCCTGCGCATAATAACCTGTTTGATGAAGCCGGACAGTATTCTCTTGATATGACATTTGATCATGCCGGAGAACCGGTGGAGGTTACGTCTTCTCTTATTGAGATGAAGACACCGGGGACGTTGCGAAATCTTTTTCGGGCAATTGTTTCCAAACCGATTTTTAATCTCTTGGTATTCTTTAGCCAAAACCTTCCGGGGCGACCGCTAGGGTGGGCGATTGTAATTATTACGCTTATTGTACGATTGGCTCTCTTTATCCCGAATCAAAAAGCGATGAAGTCTCAACGCGCTATGCAGAAGCTTCAACCAAAGATTGCAGAGATCAAAGAAAAATATAAAGACAATCAGCAGGTATTGGCTCAAAAAACGATGGAACTTTATAAGACTCATAAGGTAAGTCCGATGAGTTCTTGTTTGCCAATGTTGATTCAGTTTCCGATTATGATCGGGTTGTATTATATCGTGCGGGATGGGTTGTCTCCACATCTTGATTATTTGCTCTATTCATTCCAACAAGGAGTGGAGATTCAGAATGTGACCAAAGACTTCTTGGGATTAGATCTTACTCAGATTCCAAGTAAATATGCGAATCTAGAACACTGGAACCTTTTGCTTCTGCCTATTATCGTGGGAGTGGCTCAATGGATTGCCGTTCGACTTTCTCTGGTTTCTGCCAAAAAACGAAAGAAAAAAGAAGACGTGGCTCCAGCCAAAAAAGATGCCAAGCCAGACCTTATGGGAGGGCAAATGGAATCTATGAACAAAATGATGCAGTGGGTGATGCCGGCGATGATTACATTCTTTGCCTTTAGCTTTCCAGCGGCGGTAGGGATCTACTGGTTGACGTCTACACTCTTCGGGATCGGGCAACAAAAGTTTGTAAACTGGCAACTTGACCAACCAAAAGTTCGACGAAAATCTTAGAGAAAATTCTCTTTAATAATGAATAAGAAAAAACCCCGCTTCTGCGGGGTTTTTGTTTATTGTTCAATTTGTTTTGTTTGAGATGGAGCAGGTGACTCTTCCTTCTGTTTTTTGAGTTCTTCTATTTTTTGTCCAACATCTGACATTGTGTCTTGTAGGCTTTTGAGGTAGGAGGTTCCATTTTGGAAGAGGAAATTTTTATCAATAGCGAGAAACCCTTTTGCTTTATTGAGGGTTTTTCGAATTTCATCGCTTTCTCCGTTTATGTCTAGTTTTTCTAGTGTTGTTTCGAAATTTTGAATAGTGGTCTTTATGTTTTGCTTGTTTTGAGTCGGAATTTTTTCTCTTTCTAGAAAAGCTTTGTGTTCTTTGATCTCTGTCTGTTTCTTTTCCTTCCACTGTTTAATAAGTGTTTTTGCTGCTAGGATTTGAAGGTTTATGTCGCCCTGAAGTTGGATGTATTGTCCGTTGGTAGCTCTTGTGAGTTGATCAAGATTAATATTGATGGATTTGAGAGTGGTTTCGAGTTCAATGGTCTTTTTTAATAGCATTATTCTTCCCGCACTCCCCATTTCATAAATAGCCTTTTCATCTAGATATTTTCTCATTTTTGAGGGCTCGTTCTTAAGAACTTGGATTTCTTCTCGTCTGTAGTTTCTCGGATCATTTAGTTCTTTTGCTTCCTCAAGAAATTTCCCTACGAGTTCCGTTCGCCATTGAAGGTATTGTTCTTTTTGAGTTGCTTTTTTCTTTGTGTCGCTTCTTTTTGCCTGAAGTGTTTCAAGTTCTTCGAGCCAAGTGGCTTGTTTTTCTTTCAGTGCATTTAATAGCGTTTTATTGTTGTATGCATAAGTCCCTCCGATGATCATATCTTTGATGTCTTCTTTTCGGTGAAGCATCTGAATAATGGTATTTACTCCTGCATCAGTGGATTTTTGCACTTTTTTTTCAAATTCCTCTTTTTTCTCGAGAATCGCTTCGCATTCTCCTTTTACAAAATTTTGAATGTTATCAAAGGTGAAATTTGAGCTGAGTGTTTCGCTGAATTGCTGACGCGTACAATCTTTTAGAGCAGCTATTGCCGCTTCGTTTTCAGCTTTTTTTCGATTTTCTTCGATGAAAAGATATTGTTTTTCTGCTGTCATGGTTCTTATATTTAAGAAAAGACCTGTCGTTGGTAGTACGAAAGATCTTTTGTTTTTGTTACACTTTTTATAAATATTTTTCCGTGAAAGTCAAGTTTGCGTTCTTCCTTATATATGAGTATCCTTCCTGCCGATGAAAAGAATTGCTCAGTTGCTTGTCGAAAACAATGTCGTACGGACAAATTTTGAAAATCCGTTTACCTGGACGAGTGGGATTCAATCTCCGATTTATTGCGACTGTCGAGAGTTGATTTCGCTTCCGGCTGCTCGAAATATTGTGGTCGATTCATTTTTGGAAATGTTGGATTCTCTTGGCGAAGAGGCAGATTTCTTTTCGGGGACAGCGACAGCGGGGATTCCGTGGGCTGCTTTTGTGGCAGAAAGAACAGACACGCCTATGTTGTATGTGCGGAGTAAGCTCAAAGGGCATGGTGCCGGAAAAATGGTAGAAGGGCGTGGGGAGAAAGGAAAAAAGATTGTGGTGGTAGAGGATGCTTTGTCTACAGCGGGTTCTTCTATTAAATCTGTGGAGGCTTTGCGGGATGAATTAGATGCAGAAGTGAAATATGTGCTTGCGATCTTTAGTTGGGATACTCCA
>JBNKLH010000047.1:0-7559 GCA_050292255.1 Candidatus Altimarinota bacterium
ACAGTCAAAAAAAAGACTAAATGATATTTTCTTGCTACTTGATCAGTTTTACACAAAACGCCAAGAGCTATCGCACATCAGTTTTAAAAAACAACCATTAGAGGAGCATGAAGCAAAAGCACTTGAAGCAGAAAAGGGAGCTAAGGTTGTTTCTCTCTTGGGAGACCTTGAAGCCTTTTTGTTGGCGGAGATCAAAGCCGCTGCGTAGCAAGAGGATCTAAAGATCCAAAAAAGAATTCCTATATATTGATTACTGTCTATTACTTACCATGAAGGTAGCACTCCAAAAAATTCGAGTCACAGGGTTGCGAAAACACTACAAAATCTTGATGCAAGAATTGCATAAAAGAGGTGTTTTGCAGGTTTCGAAAAACGAAGCGTTTGCTGAAAATTCAACGGACAAAGAAGCACCGGATCATTTCGATGTGTTTGATTTGGCTCGGATCGAATCAGCGATCAAAGTTTTGAGCCCTTTTGTTCCGGCAAAAGGAAAACTTGAAAGCATGCTTACGGGAGGAAAAGTAATCTTGTCTGAGGCAGATGCAAAAAAACGATTTGAAGCTTTTTCTCCGAAAGCAGATGGAGTAATTGCGACGGCAGAAGAAAGCCAAGAAGCTATTGTGCGATTGAAAAATGAAATCAAAAGCTTTCAGGAACGAAAGGAAGCGATTGAAGCGTTTTCTTCTTATCGATTGGCAGTAGATGAAGGACTTTCGACAGAGTGGACGACTTCTGTCTTGGGGAAATTACAAAGTACAAAACAAGAACAATTTATCGAAGCGTTGGCGAAGAAATCTCCATTGCTTGATATGGAGGTCTTTAATGAGGCCGGACGATTTGTTTATGTTCGATTAACTTTTGCAACAGAACTTCAAAAAGAAGTGGGACAAGTTCTTCAGGACTTCAATTTTTCAGAAGTTGATTTGGCGGCAGAATTTGCAGAATTTCCAGGGAAATTGCCAAAAGATATCGTCACACACTACGAAGATCATATTAAAAAATTGCACAAAGAGATTGAGGCGAGTGAAAAATCTTTGAAAGATTTGGCTTCTCATGTAGAGGATCTTCAGATTTTGTTTGATCCATTCTTGGAGAAAAACAAAAAATGATGCGCGAAAAAACGTATTGGAAACAAAAACAATCTTTGCGTTTGAGGGGTGGCTTCCGGTTGCAGAATACAAAGCTCTCGACCATTGGATTCAACAAATCTTTGTGGGAGAGGTTTCTCTCGACAAAATCAAACCAGAAGAAAATGAACGAATTCCGGTTCTTTTGCGAAACAAAAGCGGGATTTCTTCGTTTGACTTTATGACTGAAATGTTCGGGTCGCCAGGAGCGAAAGATGTGGATCCAACTCCAATGATGGCTCCATTCTTCGTGGTATTCTTCGGAATCTGTTTGTCAGATTCTGGGTACGGATTGATCTTGACGTTGGCAGCAGCATTCTTCTTGCTTTTCGGGAAGTTTAATGCTGATGCACGAAAAAGCTTGTTGATGATCCTCTTGTGTGGGATTTCAGCATTTTTGGGAGGGATTCTCTTGGGAGGACACTTTGGTCTTACCCCAGAGCAAGCGCCAGGATTTTTGACAAAAATGGTAGACGGAAGCTTGGTCTTCCGGGGACAAATCCTTGATCCACTTTCAGGACAAGGGCCAATGATTTTCTTGGGATTCTCTTTTGCAGTTGGATACGTCCAAGTCTTGGGAGGATTGATCATGAAATTCCTTCGAGGGCTTGCGAATAAAGACTACGGAGAAGCTTTCGTTGATGGTCTTGCGTGGTTCTACACATTGGTCATGTTGATTGTTTGGATTTTTGCCGACAAAATCGGTCTAGACAAGCAACTGGCTCTCTACATGTTGTTGGGAGGTGTGGGAGTGCTCGTGTTGATGCTCGGGCGAGAACACAAAAATCCTATCAAGCGAGTAGTTATGGGAGTATTGGGGCTCTATGGGGCCATGGATTATGTTTCTAAAATTCTGAGTTATTCTCGTTTGATGGCTCTCGGGCTTGCAACGGGGATTATTGGTGCTGCGATGAACATGACGGCTGAATTGCTCGGGGGATTGCTCCCTGGGGTGATCGGGATCGTGGTGTTGATTGCCTTTGCGTTGTTTGGACATAGCCTCAACTTTGCGTTGTCAGGGTTGGGAGCATTTGTGCACTCAATGCGTCTTCAATTTATCGAATTTTTCGGAATCTTTTACACGGCGGGAGGGACCCGATTTGCTCCCTTTGCGCGCGTGAATAAATATCTTTTCATTCGTTCCTAATTTTTTTACTTTTAACCTTTTAAAAAATGGAAAACGCAGTAAACGTAATTGCTGAAACAGCTGTGGCAGCTCCAGCCGTAAACTGGGGACTCTGGCTCGCTCTCTTGGGAGCTTTGATCGCGGTTGTTCTTGGAGGACTTGGTTCTTCTCTCGGAATCCGACGAGCAGGACAAAAAGCCGCTGGTGTATTGGCTGAAAAACCACACCTTTTCGGATCTCTCGTTGTGTTGACAGCTTTGCCTGGATCACAAGGGATTTACGGACTTCTTATCGCGATTTTGATCTTGTCAAAAATCGGAGCTATGTCTGGTGAATTCGTAGAAATTTCTGTACAAAGCGGATGGAACTTCGTATTGGCAGGGGTAATCGTTGGATCACTTGGTCTTTCTTCTGCTGTGTTGCAATCAAAAGTGGTTGCGGCTTCTGTAGGAGCTTTGGCTCGAGACGAATCTGTTTCAGGGGGAGCGATCATCCTTTCAGTGTTGATCGAAACATACGCGATTTTCGGATTGTTGATCTCAATCTTTATCTGGCTCGCAGCTCTCTAATAAAAAAACTTACACACTTTGGATGGAATGAGGGAGTCTTCGTATTTCCTTGTTCCCCACCCAAATGTGCCCTTTAATTACTTCTAAACATGGCTTTGCAAGACATCCTTCAGAAAATTATCGATGAAGCAAACGCTGATGCCGCTCGTATCCAAGATGAGCTCAAAGTTGAGCAAAAAAAATTGGAAGAGCAAGCAAAGGCAGATGAAGCTCAAGAGCTTGATCGATTGAAAGAGAATGCTCAAACAGCCATTGCTTCTGTAGAACGAAAAACAGATGCTATGGTGCGACGAGAAAACCAAAAGCTCATGCTTCAGGCAAAACATGCGGTTATTTCTGAAGCACTTGAAAAGCTTTGGTCACATCTCTGTGATTTATCAGATGATAAATACTCAGATCTTTTGAAAGTATTGCTTTCAAAGGTGACTGCAACTTCTGGAACTATTTTGACTCCAAAGAATCGACTTGATCTTACGAAAAAAGTCGCTCCGAACGGGTTTGATGTAAAAGAAGATGCAAACCTCAAAGGAGGAATCGTTATTCGAACTGACAAGTCAGAAATTGACAACTCATTCCGAACCATCGTTTTCTCTGAATTCCGAGTCGAACTCGAGATGGTTTTGGCTCAAAAATTAGGATTTGTACAGGCTTAGTTAGAGAGATACAGAGTTGCAGAGTTGGATAGCACTACTCTCAAACTCTCCACTCTCACACTTTCTAGCTCATACTAGCCCATAATATACTTCCCATAATAATGAAAGATTTTCTTTTCCTCGCAGGACAAATTCGAGCACTCGAATCAAAACTGGTAACACAGGCTCAGCTTGATCGTATGATCGGTGCGAAAACGCCCGCAGAGGCATTTCGTGTCTTGATTGAGCTTGCGTACGCACAGTACTTTGACGAACAGGCCCGGCCCCAAGATTTTGAAAAAATTATTGAGAAAGGGATTTTGGAAACCAAAGATCTCATTCTTCGAGGGACAGATAATGCGGAAGCATTTGATCTATTGTGGAAAAAAGAAGATCTCAACAATATTAAACGAGCTTTGAAATTGCGGATCGTGGACGGGAAATCTGAAATTGAAAACTTTGATTCTAGTCATGGTTTTTCAGTCTTCGGAAGCTTGTCTGCGGATGATATTCAAGCAGCGGTATTTGATGGAAACGCAGAAAAAATCCTTCCAAAGGAATATGCCGAGGTCGTAGCCAAGGCGGATACTCTTTGGGAAAAAGAAGGCGTTTTTCAGGCGATTGAATTTGCATTGGATGCGGCGCACTTTGCGTATCTTTCCCGATTGGCTCGGAAAACAGGTATTGGATTTATCCGAACGTATATCCGACGATTGGCGGACAATACAAACCTTCGGGCTTTGCTTCGATGTATTTTGCTCCAGGAAAAATCACTCTCCAAAGAAGCATTCATGCCGTACGGAACCCTTTCTTTTGCCGACGTAAAAGAAGTGAGTACGCTTGAGGCTTTCAAGAAGTTGATCACAAAGACAGACTTCTTTGGTCTTGATGACATTTTTGATGACAAAAAATCTGCAGAAGACAATTTGCTTACATTTGAACGAGCAATGGCTGCAGAACATCAACAATTTCTAACGGATGCAGAAGACGGAGAGATTGGATCTATCCAAATTCCTCTTGTGTACATGGAAAAACGACTCCGTGATGCACGACTTATTAAGTTCATTATGTTTGCCAAATTTTATGGCATGGAAACAGAGAAGATTTACGAAACAATTCGAAACTTCTAGATTCCAAATTTAAATATTTAAGAAATATGGCTCATTCTTATAAGCTCTCAGTGGTTGGTTATGAAAGTTCGATCTTGATTTATCGAGCGATCGGGGCAGAAACGTTTGCTGTTTCTGATGAAAATGAAGCGCGAGAAGCGGTTGAAAACCTTGTCGCGGCAAACATCGGAGATGAAGCAAAAACACCGACTTATGCGGTTGTTTTCGTGGAAGAATCATTCTACCAACTTTTGCCTCCAGACCTTCTAGAGAAGTTTTCTCGACGAGCTCTTCCTGCGCTTGTGCCAGTGCCTTCTCCAAGTTCAGGACAAGGAAAAAGTTTCTCCAAACAACGATTGGCACGTATCGTGGAGAAAGCCGTGGGAAGTGATATTTTCAACTAGAAATCACTTTTGGTTAAAAGTAAAAAGAAAAACCCGCCGCAAGGCGGGTTTTTTTGTGGCATTTCCCTGAGGATTTTTCGAGAAAACCATTGACACTTTCACCGAAATTTCTAAAATCGGTCAGCTGTTTTTGATTTCGGGCATATAGCTCAGCTGGTTAGAGCGCGTCTCTGATAAGGACGAGGTCCCTGGTTCAAGTCCAGGTATGCCCACCATTTGAAAAAACTCTCTTGTGTCCTGTGGATGTAGGGGAGTTTTTTTGAATTCTAGCCCCCTCTTGAATCCCGCAGGTGCGGGAGGGAACGAGAAGCCCCTCCATTCGTTGAAGGGAGGGGTTGGGGTGGGTTCTGTTTTAACAAAAAACCCCGCTTCTGCGGGGTTCTTTTCGTCCTTTATTTTATTTCTCTTTACGTATCTCGTCGTCGAGGCATCGTCCGCACTCGTCGTGTCCCTTGGGTGTATTGAGCCATAGAGACGGATTCTCCCCCGAACACCATCTTGACCGTGTTTTGGTCTTTTCCTTCGATCTGGCTTTCTGGGCGAGGAGTGAAGGTTGATTTTCGTTCGAATGGATTTACTTCGTTTTCTTTTGCGACTCGTCGAGCTTTTTCGGATAAGACATCGTCTGTCCCCACTACACGTCGTGTTTTGAATGATTTGTATTCGTAGATCGGTTCGTCTTTGTCCTTTGAAACTCGTTGGTATCGAGATTTCATATCTTGGTATCGGCTGTCGAGAGACTCTTCGAAGTAGACTTGTTGTTCGGGTTGTTTTTTGATGTCTGGGGTAAAGATTCGTTCTTTTTTCCCTCCTCCCACAGGGGTCACATCAACGAAGTGTCGTGGAGCTTCATTTTGAGGAATGATTCGATCTCCGTGATATCGGACTTCGTTTTGAGCTCGTTCGTATTTTGACAATGGGAGTTTTCCGGATCGGTATCCTCGGAAGAGTTGATATCCGTTTCGGTTGATATACGTGAGAACTTCTCCTCGGGTTCCTTTGTTGATCCGTTCGAGGTCGGCTTTACTTTGTTCTTCTGTCCAGAAAGCTCCTCCCATAGGAGTCCCTTCGTGTCGTACGGTTCCGGACATTGTTTGGTAGGCGTTTCCTGGTCCTACGTTATACGCTACCCCAAGACGAGCATCTCCAGAGAGATATCGAGCGTCTGTTCCGGTTGAGACCACGTACGGAGCGGAAGTTTCTTCTCCCCAGTTGGAGAAACTGCTGGTGTTGGTGATCGTTCCGGCATTTTTTACCAAGAAGGTATTGTCTCCATTATCGATGATAACCACAGCGGGATTATTTGACTCTACAAGCGTGATTTCACTCAAACTGGTAATAGATATCCCCCCGAGCTCGTTTTTGGCTGTAATCTCACCAGAAAGGCTTGTGACGTAAATGTCTGTCCATTTGAGATTTGGATCCGTTCCAAATTCGAGATTTGTTTGGATTTGGATGACTTGTGATGGTGTTTGCCATTCGACTCCGTTGACGAGTTCTTGCAATACCGGAGAAAGTTCTACGTCTTCATACAATCCAAGCGAGTTTCGATAGACTCCTTGTTCGTATTTTCCAAGGTAGAAGGCTGGTTTGTAGTACGTTACGTTGTAGGTTTTTTCTCGATTAACCACGATAGAGTAGAATCCGTTTCCGTCGGTTACATCAGAGCAGATCGTTTTTCCGGCGTCACAGAGTTCGTTGTATCGAGCGACCACTTGTACGGTCGTCCCTACGAGAGGGTCTCCGTCTCGTCCTCGTACCCATCCGTGGATATCCACTGTGTAGTATTGTTGGTACACAACGGGTGTCGTGTCTGTGAAAACTCGTCGGTCGTCGTCTCCGAGGTTGGCATCTGTCCCAAAGAAAGGCGTGACATAGGATCCATAAGACGTGTTTCCGGCTTTATCGATCGTCATCATTCGCAATTGGTATGGTTGATCGCTTGGATCGGCGACAGAGGGCAAGTTTCGTGGTGGGATTGGGTGTCCGGCCCAGATTCCGAGAGCAGATGTTCGTCCGTCCCATGATTTGGCTCCGGCTCCCCACGCAAGTACTTCTTCGAGTGCTGTTGTAGCGGGTCCTCGGTGGATTTCTCCTCCGTTCCCCGGATTGGTGAATTGCAACCAGTATTTCCATACGTCAGAGACTCGATCGGCTCCGGCGAGGTTTGGATCGGTATCGTTGCTCCATGAAAATTGCGCGCTTCCTCGTCCTTTGAAGTTTGGCGTTTCGTTTCCTTGCATATCAACGGTATCGGTTGGGTTTACCGGGTTTGTTTTGTCGAAAATGACTTCAGATCCGTTCGTTGTTCCCGTTACATGTACAACAGGATTGGTTACTCCATCTCCGTTTCCGGCGTTATCTTGGACGACGATATCAAACGTCACGCTTCCTTCCGGTCCGTCGATTCCGTTCAATTGCGCTGTCCAGAGGCGCCAGAGTCCGTCTCCACCGGTTGCAGTGGTACAGTTTCCGCTGGTCGTTCCTGCGTTGGTCATAGAGAGAGCCGCTCCAAAGAACGTTCCATTGGGGGCCGTTGGGACTCCTACTCCCACCCAGTCACAGGTTTCAAATTGGAAATCAATCGTATCT
>JBNKLH010000048.1:0-7526 GCA_050292255.1 Candidatus Altimarinota bacterium
AAACCGTCAATTAAACGAAGTGAAAAAGCAAGCAGAGGTTTATGGAATCGGATCAAAAGAAGTTTTGAAACAAGAAGAAATCGCCAAAAAACAAACAGAAGAATTGAATAAAAAATTAGAACAAGAGATGACAAAAATGGCTCAGGAGTTTGAAAAACGAACCGAAAAACTTCAGGCCATGGCAGAAAATCAAGTCGAAGCATTTGAGTCTGTAAAAAATGGATTTGAACTTACGCCGACAAATTTCGATGCGAATAATCTCAATACACGGGAAGGGGTTTCTCAGGAATTCTTGAAATACCAGATGGCAGAAAAGACTCTTTTTTTGGAAGCGGGGGTATTGGAATCTGGGGCGATGGAGATGCAGGACAAATATATGAAATTTGAAGAAGAGAAAAATGAATGGTCTTGGAAGAATGCGGGGAAATTTGTGACTGGATTAGTCACCACCGCGACCTTTGTGGGACCGCTTTTTGACTGGGGTTCAAAGATTTTTGGATCGAAGAAAACCTTGAATTCTCGTATCTGGGGAGAAGGGGACGAAATTGATGCTCTCAATAAAGACAAAGAAGACTTTGTCGCTGGTTTGGATAATATGGCTCAAAAGTTAGATGCCAAAAAGAAAGCGATTGATGCGCATGGAGAAGCTTTGAACAATGCGGTAACAAAAACATTGCCGGATAATCTGGAAGCACAAAAACAAAACCAGGTAGCGGCGGTAGAACTTGTGGTGACCCAAGCCGAAGCAGAAACTGGAGTGAAATTGCCACGAGATAAAGTAGAAGGATTGAAAAATGACTTAGTGGAGCGAATTGAAAAATCAGAGGGACTTCAAGTGGAAGGATTGAAGAATAATGTTGAGACGGGGACGAAAGAAATTTCTCTCGAAATGAATGAATTGATGCTCAATGTCGCGGAATATCCAGCGGCGTTTAAAGAGGTCGAATTTCAAGCGAATGATGGATGGGAAGCGACGCTCGGATTCCTTGGAAAAGGAATTGCAGATGCGGGAGACTGGATAGCAGAAGGCTCAAAAGATGGATGGCCGGTATTTTCCCAAATCGGGGGAGCGGTCGGAGGAGTGGTGCGAGGGGTTGGACATCTCGTGGATGGAGTGGGGACCGCGTTGTCTCGACCGGATCGATTGGTAAATGGAATCGTAGGTCTTGTAGGAGTTGATTTCCTTCAAGAGGGAGCGGATGACTGGAAATGGTCAGAACTTTGGTCTTGGGATCGATTTACAGGAACTTGGGGGAATCTCTTTAATGGATTTTTTGCCGGAGATGCCTGGGACAAAGGAGAACATTCTGCCGCGATCGGAGAATCTATCTTTAATGTTGTCGCGACGATCTTTACGTATGGAGGAACCGGTGCTGTACGAGGAGGAAGTATCCTAGCCAAAACAACTCGAGCATTCCGGATGGGAGCGAAAGCGGAGACGGGACTTATGAAGGTCGTTGGTGGATATAAAGGAGTGATGAGAGGAGTTGGTCGATATTCTTCTCGATTTGCAGAAGGAGGTGGAGCTGAAGTGGCTCGTGTAGGAGGAAATTTGATGGAAAAAGTAAAAGGATATCGTCCTGGCCGTGGATTAAAAAATTCACTTAAACGGGGAGTAGAGGGCGTAAAAAATCTAAAACCAAAGAAACTTCTTGAACGAGGAAAGAATGCTCTGAAGAAGAAACCAAAATCATTAGCCAACCAATTGAAGTCGGTAGAAGATGATCTTGTAAAGGCTACTGATCAACTCAATAAATTAAAATCCGCAAAGCGTCCATTCTTGAGAAAACGTTCGAAAGCCAAACAGAGTAAGGCAGAGATTCGAGAATTGGAAGCGAAGATTAAAGATTTGAATGCACAGAGATCGGAGCTATTGGAAGCCTATTCTTCGATGGAGGTTAAATCATTTGATACGATGAAATCTGGAGGGAAAGAATTTGAACTTCTTGAGAATGGTGAAACGACCAGTTACCGATTCCAAAATGAAAACTGGGAGGTGCTCTCAAAGGAGAATGGGCAATGGAAGTTATATGAAGGTCCATCAGCTCAGTTACAAAATAAACTTCGACAACAAATTCAATTGGAAAATGGATATATTGAAAAAGCCTCTCTAACGTATAAGCAAAATCCGTCTTTGTATTCACGGGTTACAAATCGATTACCTCGAATCAAGCGTCCAAGTTTGCGAGCCATGCGCGAGAGAATGGGAAAACGGTTGAACTTTATGCAGGAACACTGGCCATACATTATCGTGCCAGCTATTCTTGAAAACAAATCGTTTGTTGATGCCAAAAAACAACGAGTGATGGAGCTCTTTGTTGAGCATCCTATCGTAACCGAAGCAGAAAAAACTCCGGTAGAACGTGAAATGGAAAACGTCGACGATGTAGCAGAATCAGCCGTTTTGTCTGCGGATAAAATCAAAGAAACAAAGGTGAATATTCAGGCTGCTACCGAAGGGATAAAAGAGTGGGAAATTTATATTGCGAAATTGAGCAAAAATTTGCCCGAAGATCAAATGAAGTCTGCAGATGCATTCCAAGAGTTGGTCGATGAAATTAAACCCGCTTTTGAAACCGCAAAAGAAAATTTTGAAGCTGCACAAGACGGGACTTCGGAGCAATTAGAGGCGGCTCAAGAGCTTCAGGCAGTTTTATTGCAAATGGTGGAAATCAATCGTGAATTTGATAAGCATCAAAAGTCTGCACAGGGAGTGATGGTTTCGTAGAGAGATAAAGATTTGATACAAAAAAAGACGACCGATTGGCCGTCTTTTTTTAAGATAAGAACGCCCCCTATCCCTCTCTTGAACCAAGTGGGGGAAGGGAGGTTGTGTTTTTATTATTCTACTCCCAAGTAGTATCGTCGTTGAGGTTCAGAAAGAAGTTCTGGACGAGTGATTTGCATCAATGGGTAGTATCGAGATGCGTCATAGTGTTGATTTGCTCGTCGTGTTCGCGGAGAAGCCATGTATCGTTTTTCCAGTTGGTCTACTTGGTCTTCTGCGTATTGGAGCAATACTTGAAGTTCGTCAGATTTTTTCAATTGTTGTTCGAGGTATGACACTTGTCGTTTCATTCCATAATCGTCCCATTGTACTCGTGGTTTGAGAGCATCAAGTCGAGCCAACAAATGATCTCGGTACATCATATTGTATTGAGCATTTTCTTCATTATTCCAATGAAAGAAATAATCTTTCATAGTTGTTTTTTCAGGCACGGTTACCATTACTCGAGTGTAAGGTTTAACCTGAAGTTCTGAGAAATCTTCAAAATAAGCAGACACAGAAGAAAGTGCACCCGCTCCGAAGGCAAAGATGAAAGCCGCGAGAATAAGTTTTTTCATTGAGAAAGAGATAAAATCATATTTATAGTACAAGGCAAATTGTTTTTGTCAAACCTGTTTTTTTAATTTTGTAACAAGCCAAAAGAATATGCGTATATCCATTTGAAACAATATTTTTTGATTTTGTTGACAGTTCATTTTTTTTATATAGAAAGTGGACAAAACTTTTCTCTCCATGAGTTCCATTGAAAATCAGGAATTTTACCCAGAAGAAACTTCGAAAAACAATGTGTTTAATCGAAGAAATTTTTTGAAGGGTTTGCTGGCCATAGGGGCAACAAGTGCGGTTGAAAATACGTTAGCAGGAAAGGGCCTAGAGAAGGGGATTGAGTTTTTTGAAAATTTGGACTCAAAAGAAAGTGTAGAAAAAATAGATCCTGAAAAGGAAATTCAAAACGCCTTTCATCGTATGACGATCCCAAGTTCTGTATGGGCAAGGTTTCGAGATCCTTTTTTGGTATGGAAAAAAGGAGACCGTCGGGTGAACCTCCCGCTCAACACAGTAGAAGTGGAGAATCCTGAGACAAATGGGAAGTTTTTATTTGAGCGAAATAATGGAACATTTGAAGGAATGGTTGAGGGTTTCAAAATTACCTTCAATATGGGAAAGAGTGTTAAATTTGAAAACGAGTCTCTGCATTTGAATTTAGATTATGAATGGAACGGAATATGTTCTGGTATCCAGATGGTGACGAGATATTTTACGGAGACTAATTTAATGGCGAAAAAACCCGCGGTTATTCACGGACGATTAACAGTTGAAGACAAACGAAAGGCAACAGAATTTGCTCTCAATAATCCGGAAATTGCACACTCACAAGAGTATCTTCAAAAACAAGAGGCGGATGTGAAAACAGAAGACCGAATTAATAAGAAAAATTACCTGAATTACTTAAGTGAGCTAGATTTCTTTAGAAGGAAAATGGAGGATTTATTTGGGATTATGGTGGGCTCAGAGTTTACAAAAAAGAAATGGGAATTTGTAAATAAGCAATTCCCTATAGAAACCAAAATACTCCCCCAGGCTTCTACTACTCCCCAGGGAAGTGCTTCCTCATCTCCCTCAGCGCTCGGAGTTGAATAACACGTACATTCCCTTCGTTTTTTCCGGTGATATGAGAAATCTCTGCATTTGAGAATCCAGAAAGATAACGAAGTTCAAGGATTTCCCGATGAATAGGGGAGAGTTTTTGAAGGACTTCCTGGATCTTTTCTTGTTCCCAGCTTTTTTGGGTCATGTCATCTGGGGTCGGATCTTCATCCTCGATATCAAACATGAGTTCGCCTTCTTCATTTTCAAGTCCGAGGAGTTCTTTTTTTCGTCGGTAGGAATCAATCAACTGGTTTCTCGCAATCCGAAAGAGCCAGGCAGAAAAAGATGCATTTTTTTGTTGCTGATAATTTTTGATATTTTCAACGACTTTCAGAAAGATATCACTGACTAAATCTTCAATCTCATCCTGATTCGTCCGAAATTGGATATACCGAAAAATCTTCGGAAAAAAATGATCAAATAGAGTCGCAAAAGCTGCCTCATCTCCTCCTTGAGATTGAGTTACCAAATTTTCGATTTGCTGTGGTGATAGGCTTTTGCTCATCGTTTTGAGAGTAACGGATTCCTTATTTTTTTCAAACGCTCCGGTTTTGTTGAATCCAAAACTCCAGGATTTGCGCGGCCGCCAAATCGTCTTTTCGTTGCGTATCTTTTCGTCGAGAAAGTCCATGTGTACTTTGGGTGGACGCTCGCTCATTTACGAATGTGACAGGGGATTGTATTTGAGAGCCGAGTTTTCGGATGATTTTACAATTCTCATTTTCATCACCGTTGTCAGATAATGGGAGTCCGAGAACGACAAGGGTTATATTTTTTTCTTCTATCACTTTCGAAATAGTTTGAAGAATGTTTTCCGTTGGAAACACATCGAGAGCGAGACTCACAACACCATCTGGAGACCAGGCGAGTCCAGTATATTTGGCTCCATAATCGATAGAAAGGATCGGTCCGGTTTCTTTTTCTGAATAATTTTTGTGTTCGTTTTCAACTTCTAAATTCTGGAGAATGTGTTTCATAGATTTTTTCATGCTTTTTAAATGTTAACGTTTGTATCGGGGGATTAGTTTCGAATTGATGCCCAAATCCATTTAAAGAAGCCCACAAATTTCGAATCAGAGGATTTCCAATCCCAAGCTCGTTTCTTGAAGAAGTGCCAGAGTTGGGCGTCAGAAAAGCGTTCGGAATGAGATCGGACTTTTCCGAAGGTATCAGAAAATCCAAAGAGTTCTCGTTCGACTAATAAATGGTATTGCGGGGTTGAAAAGGCAATAGCAGGGACAATTTCTGAGATTTTATTGCTGAGCTCAAAGAGGTCCGTTTGGGCTCCTGTGAGTCGTACTTCTTCGATCAAATTATCAATTTCTTTATTTGTTAGATTTGAAAGATTGAGTTTTCCGGTCTGAGAACTGTGCCACGTAGAGAGTGCATCAAAGTTTTCGGAGAAGTTTTGTCCGAAAAGAACGATGTCATAGTCTCGATCCTGCAATGCTTTTTGGAATTCTGCGGGTTCCAGCACGGTGAGTTCCACCCCAATGTCGAGTTCTTTTTGCCAGGTAAGAATGAGATTCTGAGCAAATCGGGAATACACAGGAGGAGCGACAGAAGTAATCATTTTGAGATTCACGGGTTGTCCATTGAGCAATCGTGTTCCTCGGGATTGATTGAAGGGAACTCCATTGTCCCGAAGCGTGTTTCGTGCTTCCGTAAAGTTCGTTTCGTGCCATTGCTCAATACCTTCAAAAAAGAAGAAAGAGTCGATTTTATTCCATCCGGGTTCTTTCTCAAGAATGCTGTCTTTTGGGACGGCCATTTCGAGTGCTTGTCTGAGGGGTTGGTGTTTTATAGCTTCGTGATCCAAATTGAAGAATATCCCCACAAATCGTGGTAATACATATTCCCTTCGGGCGTATTCGCCATAGAGTTCTTTTTCGAGAGTATCGAGTTCTCGATATGGGATTCGGGAAAACATCGTTACCCATGGATGGAGAAATTTGAGATGGTTGTAATCTGGATACACATAGAAAACGATTTGCTTGATATATGGTTTCCCCCGGAAATAGTGTCGGTTTCGTTCGAGAAATACCCGAAAACTTCCGTCATCTGCCGGAACAATGTTTTTTATTCGGAAGGGACCGGCTCCGATTGGTTTTTTGTTGGCTGGATAGTTTGGGTCAGTGATTTCTTCGATTAAAGCTCCTTCATAACTTTTGGCATGCAAGATTGGCAACGTAAGTAGCGCTGGAAAAAAGGAGTTTGGTTCTGGGAGATGGAAGGCGACCGTTCGACTATCGATGATATCGATGGAGATGTATTCAAAAGCAGCTTTGAGGATTTTGTTATCAAAGTTTGGATTTTGGATTACGTTCTCAAACGTAAAAATAACATCATCAAGCGTTACAGGCGCTCCGTTGCTAAAATAGGCAGAGTCTTTGAGGGTGACGAAATAAGTTTTGGCATCATCTGAGACTCGGAAACTCGCCAGATTTTCTTCGATCTGACCGGTGAGAGGGTTATGCCGGAGTAATCCTTCAAAAACGAGCTCACGAACGTCACGGTCAAAGTGTGAGTTATCTGGCGCGAGAGGATTGAGATTTCGAAGGGTCCCAATCGTGGCCTCTGTAAAAATCCCACCAGAAGCCGGAACCCATTTGGAATGAGCCCGGAAAAAGGCCCGGTAAGTGATAAATGTCGTAATGAGGAGAGCCAATATCACTCCGATAATGGTCCAGTGTTTCCAGGTAAATGGGGTCTTTTTTTTCTCTGATTGAGAGAATCGACTTCGAGGAGTTGAGCGTTTGAAGCGCATGTGGTGAAAATGAATCTTTTTCGGTCGCAGTGTAGCGGATAATCGTTTTTTACTCAATCTCTCTTTTATACTCTTCTTTTGTAATATTTCTTTCAGAATTTCGTATTTATCTGTGTGTTGACTTTTGACATTTTTGTAATTTTTTGTATATAGATTCTGCTCTTTGAAAGATCGATCAAGAGAGAAGGGTTTTGTCTCTAAAAGGGGATAGTATCCTTCTCTTTATTCTCAAAAATATGTTTGGGACAATCGGCACTGTACTCCACTATGGGCAATTGAGCAGCTTCTTCTTTTTCTGAAGGGTCTTGTTTGCAACTAAAT
>JBNKLH010000049.1:0-7423 GCA_050292255.1 Candidatus Altimarinota bacterium
ATTGGCTTAAGCCTTGTATTTTCGCGCTCTATGATAGCAAACGAATCGATGGATTCTCCGCTGAAATAACGGCCGAAAAAAAAGGGCATATCCTATCTACTGAAAGTCCTAATACCTATGCATATTCAGGGAAAGTATCAAAAAAACGCAAAGAAAAAAATACCGGCTCTGAGGTAACTTATCAATCTCTAAAAGAACTGATGGATAGAAAAATTTCCGCCCTCTTTTAGTGGTTTTTATTACAATACGGAGTCGAGAATAACCATACCTCTCCTCGACTCCCAAAGTTTTCAATTCAACTGCCCACAAGATAACTCCCTGAAAAAATGAGCTTCCTGAAACGTATTTTTGTTTTTGATGACAACGAAGAACGAAATAAAAGCGTTGAAAATCTTGCCAAAAATAGCAATCTCGCAGAGAACGTACACCCTCAGACCGAAATGAGTCAGCTTTCTTCGGATATCCAAAATAAGGTAAAAAGCGCATTAGAAAAGGGGGAAGATGTAATGGTCATTATGAATGCGATTGCCGCCTTTGAGCGAGACGGCCTCAAAGATCTTTCCAAAGCGGAACAAGAAGCTCTAAACAAAGCTCGAAAACTTATCTTTTCCTGCCAAAGTGGAACCAAAAATAATAAGGCCGCAAAAAATGCCGGCGTTGATCCAGCCTCATTTCGAAGCATCAAAAGTACCGGCCGTACTGCTTTAGACAAGCTCTTGCGAACCATCCGAGGGTGGCTCTAAAACCGCATCCGACTCGCCCACATAGCAGCCCCGATAGCATCCGCCGCATCATCAATCTTTGGGAGATCATCCAATCCAAACTGCAAACAACACATTTTTTTCATCTCTGCCTTCGTCGCTTTTCCATTTCCGGTGAAGCTTTGTTTGATTTCCACTGGTTTCGGTTCCAAGACCCGACATCCTGATTTCTGAGCCAAATACAACATTACCCCCCGAGCTTCTGCCACTTTAATCCCCGTCGTTACATTTTGACCAAAAAAGAGATCTTCTATCGCAACCACATCTGGTCGATATTTTTGAAGTAAGGCCTGAAAATCCATGGCTAATTCTGCTAACCGCTCTGAGAAGGTTTGATTTCGATCGGTCACCATCGTCCCAAAAGTCTGCAAATCCTCGCCATCCAAGACAGCAAATCCGCATCGGTCATAACCGGGATCGATTCCGAGAATTTTCATGTTCTTATTTCACCGTCACGCTCTTCGCCAAGTTTCGTGGCATATCCGGATCCAGTCCTTTTAAAAGCGCTAAATGGTATGCCAAAATCTGTACCGGAATAATCGAAGCAATCGCCTGTGCACCATCGCAATCTGGAACTTTAAGCCATTCATCAAAGACATCTGCCTTGCTCGGCGCAATCCCCACAATCCGCGCACCACGAGCTTTGAGCTCCATAGCGTTCGATAATGTCTCCTGATCATCCCCGAGAACCAAACACGGAACTCGTTTTTCAATCAATGCAATCGGCCCATGTTTCAATTCTCCCGCTGCAAATCCCACGGCATTGATATACGAAACTTCTTGAATTTTGATCGCCGCCTCAAGCGCAATCGGATACAAGCTTCCTCGTCCAATGATGAACAAGCTTGATCGATCCACGATCTTTTCCGCTACCTCTTTTACATATTCTTCATATCGCGGATTCAACATATCGTTGATGCTGGAAGCGGTCGTCCGCAAAATCTCTCGTCCTTCATTGATGTACTGCGGCACAATATCTACAGAAAGTTCTGGATTTTTCTTTCGTTGTCGGATCGCCGCATCCGCATGAGCAAGTAAGAAACACACCGCCATCTGGGCGGTCGCTGCTTTGGTAGAGGCCACGGCTTTTTCTACTCCGGCACAAATCGGAAGATGCACATCTGCTAGTCGAGCCACAGAAGACGTTTCTACGTTGGTAATCGCCAATACTTTCGCTCCTTTTTTCTTTCCCCGTTCAAGGACTTCCAGCACATCCGCCGTTTCTCCCGATTGAGAAATCGCGATCATCGCTGTGTTTTCGTGTACAAATTTTTCAAAAGATGGCATCTCACTCGCCGGCACCACATTAATCTTTCGGCCGGAAATATCTGCAAAGAAATATTCTGCCGCCATAGCAACTTTATGGGCTGTCCCACATGCGATGAAATACGCCCCGTTTGTTTCGTTGAGCAATTGAGCTGCTTTTTGAAACGCCTCATTATCGTGATTGATCGCTCGTGCAATCGTATCTTTTTGTTCGAAAATTTCTTTGATCATGAAGTGATCAAATTCTCCTTTTTCCGCCTCTTCGATTTCCCAGGGCACTTCGATATTTCGTTTTTGTACGGACTCTCCTGTTTTCAAATGTGAAAAAGAAGCCTCTCCGTTGTGAATGTATACCATCTCATCGTCGTCGAGATAGTTCACGACTTTGGTCCGTTCGAGGAATGCCGGAATATCGCTGGCGATAAAAGTTTCCTTTTCTCCTCGTCCCAAAATCAACGGAGATCCTCGCCGCGCGGCAAAAATTCCCTCTACTCCGTCAATCATCACAAGGATCGCAAACCGCCCTTCAATGGCTTCGGCGGCGTTTCGAATGGCTTTTGCGGCATCTTCGACTCGCAATGGCCCCGTCGGCAAAAAAGAATCGATCAATACAGCAATCACTTCTGAATCGGTTTCTGATTTAAACTCGTATGAAGAAAATTTCTTTCGGTATTCCAAATAGTTTTCAAAAATTCCATTGTGTACCAATGTCACTCGCCCGGCTTTGTGCGGGTGTGCGTTTTGCTTGGTCACGCCCCCATGTGTCGCCCATCGAGAATGCCCAAATCCTTCTTGGGCAGAGGGAAAATCTTTTTGCACTTCTGAAATCTTCCCGACTTCTTTTTCGATAGAAATTTCATTCTCATGTCGAACCGCTATTCCCCAAGAATCATATCCTCGGTATTCTAGTTTTTTGAGGCCCTCCAGTACGTCATTTCCTGCTGTCTGCCGGGGTCCAGAAATCGCAAAAATTCCACACATATGTTCAATTTAGTACGGGTGAATGTTGGCAGGATTTTACCCAATCGTCAATGTCTCTTCCATTCTGTCCCAACGGAAATACAAAACCATATTGACAGAATTTCCTTTTCTCCTACAATCGCGGGGAATTTTTTAGATATTTATACATGTTAGTTATTCGTTTTGTGCGTGCCGGACGGAAAGGACAAGCTTTCTTTAAACTCGTAGCTGCCGAAAAAGCACGAGCCGTTCAAAAGAAATTTATTGCTGAATTGGGATACTTCAATCCTCATACAGATGAAGGAAAAGGAGAGTTTGTATTTGATAAGGAAGCGACAAAAAAATACCTCCTCAATGGAGCACAACCTTCTCAAACAGTAGCACGAAAGCTTGCTTCTGTAGGGATTAAGGAAGCTGAAAAATACATTGAAAAACGAGCCACAAAACCGAAAAAAGAAGAACCAAAAGAAGAAGTAGCAGAAGAGCCAGCAGCTCCGGCTGAAGAAGCTCCAGCAGAAGCAGCAGAAGAAGCTGCCCCAGCAGAGGAGGCTCCTGCAGCAGAAGAAGAAAAAAGCGAATAAATTGTTTTCTATAAGGGGCCGATCAGGCCTCTTTTTTTGTATTTCTTTCCCCCCTTTATCATGACCGAAAAAGAAAATGCGATCGAATTTGTACGATATGTCCTTTCGCAAATCTGCGAACACACCAATGACATTCGTGTAGAATCTGTAGATGATGATCGGGGAACCCTCGTGACGGTTCACGTAAAAGAAGAAGACATGGGACGTCTTATTGGAAAAGAAGGACAAACCGTTTCAGCCCTTCGAACACTCTTAACCGTACTCAGTGCACGAGGAGGATTCCGAATGAATTTGAAAGTCGCCGATCCTGTGTGATAGAATGCCTCTGTTGAATCAAAAAACGAAATAAGTACCCCACTTTGAAACTTTTAGATTCTTAAAACTTTTAAACTAAACAAATGCCCGTTCCTTCTTCTGCCAACGATCGAGTTATCCCTGCCGTAGAATACTTAGACACAACCCCTGTTACAACGGCGACAGACACCGCTCCTGCTGTTGTGGACCCGGTTTCTCCTATGACTGGAGACTGGAATACTGTTAACTATGCAACCACTGATGCTCCAACCATCAGTGTAGAAAACCTCGGAAACTTTGAAGTGATGGACTTGGTTCAAATGTTTGTGGTCTATGCCTTTATCATTGCCGCAGCTCTTTCAGCCGTCTTTATCTTTGTAGGAGGTATTTCCTTTATCTTGTCTGGAGGAAACGAAGAAAAGATCACCAAAGCGGTAAATACGATCCGATATGCGATCGTAGGATTGATCGTAACGATCTTAAGTTTTACGTTTGTAACCATCGTCGGGCGGATGTTTGGGCTTAATTTCCTCGATTATTTGTCTTATTCTCAAATCCGAAATTCTATCTCTCAATTGGTGGATTCTGCAAAACAACAATCCCAAAACGCGCAATTCCCAATGCCGGGAGCGCAATAAAATATTTTTAAAGAATGAAAAACCTCATCCACTGGTTCCTCGACTGGAAGCAGTGGTTTATGGATGCAATGTTTCCTCCTCGGTGCATTATTTGCCAACAAGAAGGATTTTTTCTGTGTGAAGAACATGAACTTCCTGCTGGAGGGCGACCTCATTGGAAACCGCAAAATCTAGAAAATATTTTCTTTGCAACGTCTTATGCCGATCCAACTGTAAAGCGACTCGTGAACCATTTTAAATTTCGGGGGAACACCGAACTCGCGCAATATTTTACCAATACTATTGCGAAAAATACACCTTCCGAAGTCCTCGAAAATGCGTTGATCATACCAGTCCCATTGCACTGGACCCGGAAACTCTGGCGAGGATTTAATCAGGCAGAAGTCATCGCCCAACATTTGCAGGAAAGGTATCCCGAAATAGAGATTTCAACCGATCTCAAGCGTATCCGCCGCACCAAACAACAAGCCCGACTTTCCCGAGAAAAACGATTTGAAAACCTAGAAAAGGCATTTCTTTGGAGTGGCATCCCCCTGAATAGCGAGAAGACCATTGTCTTGCTGGATGATGTCGTTACCACGGGTGGAACGATTGAAGAAGCCGCAAAAGAGCTCAAAAGAGCCGGCGCAAAAAATATAATCGCGCTTACTTTTGCTGGCGGGGGAAAATAAGAATATCCTTTGCTATTTCTGCAAAAATCAGGTATAATGCCCAGAAGTAAAATTCAAAAATAAAAACACAAACATGAAAATAGAATTTGCCGGTGCAGCACGAGGAGTGACAGGATCAAAGCACCTCCTCCACATAAATGGAAAAAAGATCTTGCTTGAGTGCGGACTTTTTCAAGGACACAGAAAAGACTCTGTCGAGGCCAATGTAAACTTTCCTTTTGATGCAAAAGAAATCGATGCAGTTGTCCTTTCTCACGCTCATATCGACCACTCTGGGACTCTTCCATTGTTGGTAAAAAACGGATATGAAGGACCGATCTATTGTACACATGCCACACGAGACTTGTGTGCCATCATGCTTCGGGATTCTGCTTATATCCAAGAAAAAGATGCCGAGTGGATGTCTAAAAAACTTGGTATGAAAGAAGCAGAACCACTTTATACCATTGAAGATGCAAACAATACCATCCCATTGTTCCGTTCTGTAAACTATGAACAAAAATTCCAAGTCGCAAAGGACGTATGGGTGACTTTTCATGATGCCGGGCACATCCTCGGATCAGCAGTAGAAGAATGGGAAATCCACGATGAAGATACCGGACACGATATCCGAATGGGATTCACAGGAGACTTGGGACGACGAAAATTACCGATCCTCAAAGATCCGGTTCAAATGGAGAACCTCGATGTTTTCATTACAGAATCCACCTACGGAGATCGACTACACGACGATATTGCGGATGTAGAGGATAAATTTGCGGCTAAGATCAATGAAACCATTGAACGAGGAGGAAAAATTTATATTCCCGCTTTTGCCGTAGAACGAACACAAGAAATCTTATACGTTATTCGTGAATTACAACACGAGGGGAAGTTGCCACAAATCCCTATTTTTGTGGATTCTCCGTTAGCCACAGGAGCCACTGAAATCTTTGCTCTCCATCCAGAGTGTTTTGATAAAGAACTCAAAGAAATGATCGATCGGGGACAACAGCCATTCTTGTCTGAAACAGAAGGACTACAGTTCACTCGCTCTGTCGAAGAATCAAAATCGCTCAATAATTTCCCTGGTCCATGTATCATCATCTCTGCCAGCGGAATGTGTGAAGCAGGACGGATCAAACACCATATAAAAAATGGAATTAGCGATCCTAAAAACACCATGCTTGTGGTAGGATTTATGGCCGAAAACACACTGGGGCGGCACCTCGTCGAAGGAGAAAGTCCGGTAAATATCTTCGGAGAGGCGTACGATGTAAAATTTGAAGTAACGATCTTCAATGCATTCTCCGGACACGCAGATCAAAAAGGACTTTTGCGATATGCCAGTGGATGTGGAAATCCAACACAAGTATTCGTCGTCCACGGAGAACACGGACAAATGAAAGGATTCCGACAACTTTTGCGAGATCTTCCAAATCTCAAAAATGCAGGAGTGGGAAGCCCGTATCCAGGAGAAATATTTGAACTTATGCCCGATAAAACCTGGAAAAAATTGCCTGAAAAAAATCCGATTTCTTCGCATTATTTTGAAGGACAACTGGATGAGGAAATGCCGATCGGGAACTAATTTCCAAAAAAGAAAACGAAAAATGACAAGTCTTGATTCAAGGCTTGTTTTTTTTATTTGAAAGTGCAAAACGGAACATTTCCCATGAGAGAGGGAAGAACCCCAAAAATGGACTTGACCAATATCCATTTTTTCGTACACTCGCCGAGCTAAGATTTAGAATTTTACTCATGGCTCGAAACTGCCAAGTCACCGGAAAGAAGACTACAAGTGGAAATAATCGTCCTTTCTCATTGAAAGCAACGAAACGAACATTCCGACCAAACTTGTTTGTCAAAACTATGTTTAACCCAGAAACTGGGAAATACGAACGAATGAAAGTATCTGCAAAAGCAGTACGAACATTGAAAAAATGGGCAAAAGCCGCTGGAAAAGATCCTGAAGCTGCAAAAACAGCCGCTATTGAATTGGCAGCAAAAAAAGGAGCGGCAGGAGAAGGAAAACACGTTAAAAAAGAGAAATTGACGCCAAAACAAAAGAAAGAAATGGCGGCACAAAAAGAAGCAGAACTTCTTGGAAAAGAAGAGGCTAAGACAGAAGAATCTAAATAATCGTCCAAATGGGACGAAAAGTAATTATCGCTGAAAACATACGATCGCTCCACAATGTTGGGGCGATTTTTCGTACAGCCGATGGAGCGGGTTGGGGAGAAGTATTTTTGTGCGGATACACCGGATGTCCA
>JBNKLH010000050.1:0-7380 GCA_050292255.1 Candidatus Altimarinota bacterium
CATACCTCGAAGACGGAGAAGAGGTTGTTCGTGTCTTTCGAAAGCCTTTTCGGTTTATTCCATTTCTCTTTGAATTAATTATCTGGAGCGGACTGGTATATGTTGTCGCATGGTCTCAGATGTTTCGGCCGAGTTTTTTGTGGTTATATGTAGCTGTAGGCGCGATTGGTTTTTTTAGACTCTGGCGTCGCTTTCTGAAGTGGTGGAAAAACGCACTCCTCATGACGAGTGAGAGTTTGCTTTTTTTGACTTGGACAAATTTCTTTAAATCTACGACGTCTCGTTTGGATTACTTTGATCAGGATGATATAGATATTCAACGAAAGAATGCGTGGGCGTATTTTGGAAATCACGGAGATCTGGTGTTTGCGAAGATTTCAGGGGGAGAACCTATGATTTTTGAAAAAGTTTGGCGACCAAAGCGTGCGGTAAAACTTCTTTCTGCTCATCGAGAGCGAATGTTGGATGAAAAGAACTTTACCGAAGAAGCCGCGCTAAAGGATTTGCTTTCTCAGATGGTTCAGACGCATGTACGTAAAAATGGACAACCCGAGCGGAATCCTGTTCCTCAGGAAGAAATAAAGAGTAATAAAGTTGTTCAGGAGGTTATTGATATCAAAGAAGAAATAGAGCTAGAAGATGGGGAGGTTCTAGCGGAAGAGGTTATTATCGAGGTAGAGAAAGAATTGGATGATGATGGGGGAATTGAGATTCGGATAGGAGATTAGATCTTTCGACTATCGTACGCCCAGTGAAGGAGTGCTTGTCGTTGTTTTGGGCGACAGTACCAGTTTCCCATGTCGCAATTCTTTTTAACGGCCCCGAGGTGTCTTCGCATCGCTTTCCAGCGTTTGATTTGGCGTTGATCTTCTTCTGGCATCCTTCTTCCATAATAATATCGACAATACCATTGAAACCATCCGCGTGGATCTGCTGGGTGGATCCAGCCTTTTTCTTGCCAGACGCGGAGAGGAAGTGAGGCGTTGATTTTAAAGAAGTTAAGATCGGCGTTTCTTCTTTCCGGAGAGAGTTTGGCATTTTCAAACCATTCTTTTGGATATTCGTCTCCACAGTCAGTCATATATTTTCCGCCAAAAATACCTAGTTCCAGCATTTCTTTGGGCGTGAGTTCGGGTTTGAATTCAGGATCAAAATTCTTTCCCATGGGTTCAGTGAGAAAGTATTCACCTTCTTGCATTTTGTCATCTACAACCACTCGTTTTTTCATTATTTTTTATTTGGTTTAAACCCGAGAGAACCAATGAGCATAAAGGCTATTCCACTGAGCATAGGAGGATTGATGGTTTCTGCTCGAAAGGTGTAGAGCATATAGAGTCCGATAAGAAATACGATTCCGTAAACGATTCTGTGAATGAGAGTACACATGGATGTGTTTTTATTTGTTTTATTCTACTGTTATTTTTGATTTCTTCGCAAATGAAGAATTTGGTCTTTTTTTCAGAAACCCTACAATGTCGGAGATGAATTTTATTGAAAACCTCATACTTGGAGTTGTGCAGGGAGCTACGGAGTTTTTGCCGGTGAGCTCTAGTGGGCATTTATTTCTTATCCAAAAATTGTGGGGATTTGAGCCGAACCTCAATGTCGAAATCATTTTGCATTTTGGGAGTTTGTTGGCGGTCCTTGTTTTTTATCGAAAAGAAATTATTTCTTTATTTACTGGTTTTTTCAAAAATAAAACGGATCGAGACTTTGTCCTTAAGCTTTTATTGGCCACGGTTTTGACGATTCCTGGTGCATTACTTTTGGAAAAATTGTGGACACCTGATATGTCTTTTTCTCTGGTTGGAGTGACGTTGTTGATTACCGCGGCTCTTATCTTGGGCGCGGAAAAGGGGCGATTTTTATTTCGGAAAGAAAGAGTGACTCAGTTCACGTGGGGGATTGCTTTTTTGTTGGGAATAGTTCAGTCCATTGCGGTTTTGCCAGGGATTTCTCGATCAGGGATTACGATTGCATTTCTCATTTTCCTCGGAATAGAACGAAAAAAATCCGCGGAAATTTCCTTTTTGCTTGCGATTCCAACGATCTTGGGAGCATTAGTCTTTGCGCTGAAGGATCTTGAAAATACTTCTCGTTTTTTTACATCAGAATTAGGAATCGGATTCCTTTCTTCTGCTATTATTGCTTTCTTTGCCATTGCTTGGATGACAAAGTTAGTGGAGAAAAATTGGGTGTGGTTTTCACTTTATTGTTTGCTGTTAGGAGGAGGTGTTTTGATCTTTCTGTAAAAAAAGAGGCCCCACAGGAGGGCACTCTTTAGTGATTTTGATGAAACTGTTTCGTGAGTTTCAGCACGGCGTTATTGTACCTTTTTGCGTTGAGATAGACTTTGGAATAAAAAATAAGTGACATATTTTTCTTCTTTTTTTGTGGTACACTTCTGCGTGATGAAAATAGTTTTAGCCAGTAGTTCAGAAAATAGAAAAAATCTCTTTGATCGATTGAAGGTTCAATTTGAGATGATATCTCCGGTGTGTGATGAGATTGTAGATGACAAGTTGTCACCAGAAGAAAACTTGAAGAATTTTGCATTAGAAAAGGCTCAATCTGTGTATAAAAAAATTGATCAAAAGGGAGATGTTTGTGTGATTGGATTTGATTCTATGGTGCTTTTGGATGGGGAATTAATCGGAAAAGCAAAGACCAAAAAAGCCGCTTTTGAGATGCTTCAAAAGTTTCGAGGGAAAAAACAAGCGATTGTGACCGGGGTCTCTTTGGTTGGTCGATGGAAAGGGGAGTATTTTGAGCGCACAGAGACAGAATCGACAGATGTGTATTTTCGTTCTGATACGACGAACTGTCAGATTCGGGATTATCTCGAGTTTGATGATTGGCAGGGAAAATGTGGAGCGTATTCCATTCTTGGGACCGGTATTTTCTTACTCGAAAAGATTGACGGAGACTTCCAAAATATTATCGGGGTTCCGGTTTTGTTGATCGGGGAAATGATTCGCGAAGTGACGGGGAAGAATCCACTGAAGATTTTTGAACCGAAGGAATAATTTTCTTTTTCAGGAAAAGATGTTAGAACCAATTCGATGAGTTTTGATCAAGCGGGAAACTTTTTATTGTCTGCGGTAAAGAAATATCGTCTTGAAAATCAAGCGACAGCTTCTTGGGTTTGTGAAATTGTGAACAATATTTTTACTCAAAAATATGAGCGTTATGCTTCTCAATGGGAAGCAACGAAATTTGAAAAAGGAGTTTTATCCGTGCAGGCAAAAAATTCTACGGCCGCCGGGGAATTATTCCTTCGTACGTGGGAATTAATTGAATTGCTTGAAGCAGAAGATTTACCAGAAAAGGTTGAGGAGATTCGGATTGTGCGAAAATAGCACTACTTAAACTTTGTGACTCCTACCTTGGGACATACATCTTGGAAAAAGCATCCAGAGCATCTTGGAGTGGGCGCGGTGCAGTGATCACGTCCAAATTGAACCATTTGGTGAGAGAGATTTCCCCATTGATCTTGAGGAAAAATCTTCATGAGTTTTTGTTCGACGCGTTCGGGATTACGATCACTTTTAATAATTCCTGCTCGATTGGTGATCTTTAAAACGTGTGTATCAACCACAAATCCTTCATTTTTTCCAAAGGCACTCCAGAGGACTACATTGGCGGTTTTTCTGCCGACTCCTGGGAGTTCGACGAGTGCTTCCATAGTATCAGGGACCTTCCCATTGTGTTCGAGTAACATCTTTTCGGCGGCTCCTTTGATATTCTTTGCCTTATTTTTATAAAATCCGGTGGATCGAATCGCAGATTCAAGTAATTCAATTGGCTTCGCGACAAAACTTTCTAAATCTGGAAACTCTTCAAACAACTTCGGAGTGACCATGTTGACCCGTTTGTCGGTACACTGAGCAGACAAGATCACTGCAAAGAGTAACGTCCAGACTCTCTTTTTATCCCAATCAAGATGGCATTTCTCATTGGCATAATGTTCTTTGAGGCGGTTGAGAAAGATTTTGGAGTCGATTGATTTTTTCATCGATTGGATTGTAGCTGAATTTGAGTTCGAACTCGAGTTCGAACTCGGTCTTGAATTTCTCTCAAAAACAAATACGATCACGAAGATGAGTTTTACGATTTGGTTGGTGATAGTCGCGTTCGTGCTTTTTCTGTGTCTGTTGGGGTTACTTGTTTTGATATCTCGCCCCAGAAAACTTTCAGCACAAGCTATTGAACGGTTTTCTCATAAAATTTTTAAAACGTCAGATCTCGATCCAGCACATGCTCTGTTGGAATCACATAAGATTTTTGTAGCGGCGATTTCCGAACTCGCGGGAGGGAAAAATCTTACCGCGGCACAAAAAATTTCAAAGATTCAAAAACGATTGCCTCACGCGGCAAAGATATGGACGCATCATAGATTGCGAAACAGAGTCGCTCATGAGACGGATGTAAGGGTCTCTAAAATTCAAGCAGAAAACGCACGGAAGGATTTTGTGCGGGCTTTGAAAGTCTTGGGATAATTATTTTTTCTTTTTTTGAGGGGCTTGTTTTTTGTCAGTGCTCGCCTCTTTTTTCTTTGGTTCTGTTTTTGGATTCTCTTTTTCAGTTTTCTTTTGAGCATCCTTTTTTTCTTTTTCAGCTCGGGTCCAGCGTGTGATTTTTTCTTCTACTTCTGCTCGAGGTTTTGAATATCGTTGTCGTGAAAATTTTCGGATTTTATCCATTCGTTCTTCTGGGGTTTCGTCCATATTGATTTCTGGTGGAGGAAGTGTCTTTCCGGAGAAGACCGGAGAGGTGAGTCCTTCTACCATGATTCGGTTGTAGACTTGGTATTTTGGCAAACTGGCAATGTCGATCGTAGACACTCGTTCTTCATCAAATTGTTCTGACAAGACTTTTGCATCGTCGATCCCGACCTGAAAGCTCACGAGTGATCCCACGTTTCCAAAGACCGCTGCGGCGACTTCTTCACTCATTTGGGCGATGTATTGGTTGGCCATTGTGAGGTTAAGTCGGTATTTTCGGGCTTCGGATAGAATGGTTGCAAATGAATCGGTTGCAAAGTTTTGGAACTCATCCACATAGAGATAGAAATCTCGTCGATCTTTTTCAGGCGTGTCAGCTCGACTCATCGCGTCGAGTTGGAATTTCGTAATGAGCAATGATCCGAGCATGGCAGAGTTGTCTTCTCCGAGTTTTCCTTTTGAGAGGTTGATGATCACGATTTTTCCGCTGTCCATCGCAAACCGGAGATCGAGGGTGGACTTTGGTTGTCCGACGATGTTTCGGATGAGCGGTGTCGCGAGGAATTGACCGACTTTATTCTGGATCGGTCCGACGGCTTCAGCCAGCTTTTGTGGCGAAAGCGCAGAGAACTCTGTTTCCCAGAAGCTTCGTACCATTGGGTCTTTTACGTAGTGGAGGATTTTTCCTCGGTAGTCTTTGTCGACTAACATTCGGGTGATTCCGAGCATCGTAGTGTCCGGAGCTTCTACAAGCGCCAAAATTGTATTTCGCAAGAAGTGTTCGAGTCGCGGTCCCCAAGAGTCAATATTCAACTTCTTGATCACTCCGATGAGTCCAGATGCGACCATTCCTCGTTGTTCTTGGTTTTTCCCTTCGAGCAAGTTGAACGCAATCGGAAAGTCTCGATCCGCCGGATCAAAGAGCACTACATCATTCGTTCGTCGTTTTGGGACAAATTTCATCACCGCATCTGCGAGATCTCCATGCGGATCGATCACCGCGACTCCTTTTCCGGCTTCAATATCCGAAAAGATCATGTTTTCCAAAAGCGTGGATTTCCCCATTCCCGTTTTCCCGATGACATAGACATGTCGACGTCGGTCATCTGGTTTGATCCCGTATTGGCTTTTTTGATTTCGGAAGTTGGTTTCTCCGATGAGTGTAATTTCTTTTTCTGTCTCATCAGGAAGGTTTGCGGGTGGTTCGAGTTTTGGTGACTCTACCCAGGCGATTCGCGGTGTTGTTACACTGAGAGTTGGTAAATGGTAGATCGTGGCAAGTTCTTCTTGGCTCAAGATAAAGGGTTTCTCCATCTGTCGTCTTACGGTCTTTCGGAAGGTGTTACTTTTTTCTCCCGACTCTACTGTTGATACGCTGAAGTGATTGAGTTGGGGAAGTGAGAATTGTTCAAACGTTCCCACTAGCTCACGCAATTTTGCTTCTGCATGCATTTCATCTTCATCCGTATGGATATAAGTGGCTCGGACATTTACCGCAAAAGCAAGGCGAGAAATTTTATCGAAAGCGGCTCCATATACGGTTTCTCGGTCGTGTTTTCCGGAAGCAGTTTTTTCATCGATTTCAGAATCATCGGTTTCTTCAGATGAGGTAGAGGTTCCGAGTGCTTTTTTCCCAAAGAAAGTGGAGAAAAAGAGTAAGAGCCATCTCAAAAAGTTTCGTTGGAGACGAACATCTTTGTCTGGATGAAGGCGTGCCCACTGATACCAGTTTCGAAAGAAATCCCATTGCCAGGCTCCGGATTGATAAAACCGTCGAAGAGTTTGCTTGGCAAAGTAGTTCCATTTTTTCCCAACCGGAGAGACAACAATCTGAATGATGGCGCTGTCTTGTTTGGACGGAAGATGGGCGATAGAAGCGGTGATCGCTCCAAGGGGATCTTCAAAGGTTCTACTGCTTGGATCTTCGAACTGTGGATGACGCTTAAAGGGAAAGAGCCACGGTTCGGAAGGTTTCAACTCTGCAGAAATAATTTTTTTGCCTTGAATGAGCTTTCGAGTGAAATACTCAGGCGCTTCTGTGATCTCTACTTCTGGATATTGCGCATAAAATTGCGAAGAAATGAGCGTCCGTAAATGACTTGGAACCACGACGTAGAAGTACACTTGCCCATTGGTTTGTGCGATCTCAAAACTAACGGATTCTTCGCCTACTTTCTTTATCTCACGAGAAATAAGACCGTGCAAGCTGGCGAGGATTTGCTCAAATGCAACAGGTCCTTGCTCGTTTTGTTTGGGGACGAGCAGTCTTAGTACGGTTTTCTTTTGTGTTCTTTTTTTGGCAGCCATTCGCGTGATTATACCACAAAATCTTTGTTTTTGCTAGTGATATTGTGCGGATTTCTCACTTTTTATCAACTCGAAATGATGAGATAAAAAAGTCTTCTCGAATTGAATAATTCAGAAATTTTTTTACAATCCAGTCAATGGAACATCTGATATTGCAGGCTCTCGGTGAAAAATTTGATCAAGAATTTTATTCAAAGATTCAGTTTTCTTCTGTTCCACGCGGACAAAAGGGAGACTTAGCCATGCAGTTTTTTGCTCTGACAAAGGAATTAAAGAAGTCTCCAGTGGAGATTGCGAATGAAGTATCGGCGGTTTTGAATGACGTTGATTTTATTGAAAAAACAGAAAT
>JBNKLH010000051.1:0-7369 GCA_050292255.1 Candidatus Altimarinota bacterium
CGAAGGAAGAACGACTATAGTGTATCACAGCTCAGAATGCCTCACCAAGTTGAATCTTGTGAGAAAAAGGTTAAAATCAGCGCACGATGAAAAAGAAGTTTGAGCCTGTAAAAATAGAAAACCGACGTGCCCGGTTTGAGTATGACCTGCTCGAAACCTTTACGGCGGGGTTATCACTCGAAGGATGGGAAGTGAAATCTCTCCGATCTGGGCATGCCAATCTCAAGGCCGCTTGGATCACGATCCGAAGAGGAGAAGCCTGGCTGGAGAACTGTTCGATCTCTCCCTGGCGATTTTCACAAGAAGTACAACCGGCAGAACGTTCACGAAAATTATTACTCCAAAAAAAAGAACTCGCGAAAATTGAACGAATGTTAAATGAAAAAAGCCATACGATCGTCCCTCTTAAGATTTATGACGTTCGAGGAAAACTAAAATGTGATTTAGCGGTCGTCCGGGGACGGAAAAAATACGAGAAACGTCAGGTACTCAAAAATCGAGCCACAGAAAGAACCGCTCGCCAAGCAATGAAGCATTTTAATTAGTGCTGGCTTCTTCTGTGGAGGCAGGAACGTTGAACCTTTTTTCTTTTGGCTCTCCTATATCCGGTCGGACTTCGACGTGATAGCTTCCATCTGGCCAGAAATAAACACGGACAACACCTTGTTTGATTCCGATGCTATTTTTTTCAGGTCCGTACTCCACTTCTGTATATGTCCCTTGGATGTCTCCATTTGGAGTAGAAAGGAGTACTCCAGGAAGGCTTTCATCCTTTTTTAAAGGAATTTGTACACTTCGGACATCGTCGAGGGAAACATCCCAGAACTTTACTTCCCAGAGAACTTCCTTTCGGTTTTCTGCAATTTTTTCACAAGAAACTTCCTGTTTGTAATTGTCGATTTTTTGTCGTAAATGACTTTTTTCTGCACTGAGAATTTCACTCCATCGTTTCCAAGAATATCGGAGTGGTTTTGGGCGATCTTCTTGAGCAGAAGCATTTGAAATTTCAGCAAGAGTGATCAGCGCACAGGCGGCAATCACGAGGAATACTTTTCCAGAAAAGAATTTTATTTCTGCACCTATTTTTTTTACATCCTCTATAAACTCACTGGATTGTAAGTCCTTTGCAGAGACTTCAATTTGAACATTTTCGGATACGGAATTTTTATTTGGATTCATCGGGGAAATGAATGTTAGTTGGGCGGGTTTTATCGGAAAAGGATTCGATGTCAATTCATTTCTGAAAGTTTTTTGTCTTTGGGATTACTTGAAAAAAAAGGAATATTTACGTACAATCTGACCGCAATTAATTCCTCTCAATGCTTTGCCCTGCCTGTGGTTTCGATGATTCAAAAGTAGTGGATTCGCGAGTGACAGATCAGGGATCAGCGATACGGAGACGACGAGAGTGCAACAAATGCGGATTTCGATTTACGACGTTTGAGAGAGTACAGACATCGAATTTAGTCGTGGAAAAACAAGATGGGACGACCGAACCGTATAGTCGAGAAAAACTCGAGCGGGGGATTTTGATCGCGTGTGGAAAACGTCCGGTCTCTATTGAAAAGATTCGGGAGCAACTCAGTATTTTAGAAGATAAATGGGGGAAAGCCTCCAGTATCAAATCCAAAAAAATTGGAGAAGATGTGGTAGATATGCTCCGAGAGATTGATGAGATTGCGTATATTCGGTTTGCGTCTGTGTATAAAGAATTTCGAGATGCAGAGAAATTTAGGACAGAATTTGAGAAACTATTTAAATAAGAGCGTTCTTGCCTTCTCTGAAAATTGTCATAGAATCCCTGTGAATTTTTTAGTTTTATTTCATCAATGAAAAAAGATCTTATCCTCATCGGAAAACAAGGTTCTGGAAAAGGAACACAAGCAAAAATATTAGCAAAACAGTTTGGGTTTCAAATTTTTGAAACAGGAGGAGCGTTGCGAGCTATTGCCCAAGAAGATTCATCCTTGGGACGAACAGTGAAGGATATTACACGTCGGGGAGATTTGGTTCCCAATGAAGTCGTGATGGATATTGTCCAAGATTTCCTCAAGAAAAATGCCGTCAATGGGCCGGTAATCTTTGATGGAATTCCTCGATCAGAAGAACAACGACAAACATTAGAAGCTTTGCTTGCGGATATGGGACGAGAGTTTCAGGCTCTTGAAATCCGTCTCACAAATGAAGAAGCTTTGCACCGACTTATGCTCCGGGCTAAATGCGAAGACTGTGGTTTAAACTTTGGAAGTGAAGAAGACCTTTGTCCAAAATGTGGATCCACGAATGTCTCTCGACGAGCAGATGACAATCCAAACTCTATCATGAAACGATTGGAAAATTTTGATCTGCACACAGCACCACTTATGGAGATCTGGAGAGAAGCGGGGAAGATGGTTTCTGTAAACGGAGAACAAAGTGTAGAGGATGTAACGGCGGAAATGCTTGAACAACTTGGTCTTGAATAATGTGGATACTTTGGGCGCTGGTTGCCGCTTTGGGAAGTACAACGTGGTATTTGGCGCCTAAATTTTTTCCCAGCGAAAATGTCTTCACACCGTTGGTTGTTTCTGGATTTGTGGGGATTTTTTTGGGGCTGATCGGATCAAAGATTTTTCACCATACGTGGTTTGAGCCGAAGGCCGTCCCGTTGGGAATTCTTTTATCATTGTCTTGGCTTGCAACATTGGGCTTGGTTTTAGCTTTTCAACAAGGCGGAAAAGTTGGGCCCGTCTCTGTGGTTATTGAATTATCGGTTTTGCTTGCTGCCATTGTGTCGGTATTTTATTTCCGAGAACACTTGAATATCTGGCAAATGGTGGGAATTATTTTGGCTGTGAGCGGGATCGGGTTGGTGGTATTTTTTGAGAAATAGCAGAAAGTTTTTTGTCTTCCGCGTTTAAAGGTTAGTATTTTTGTGAACTTATTTTTTGAATGAAATACAAAGCTTTGCTCTGCGATATGGATGGGACTCTGATTGATTCAGAGAAGATTTGGCATGCACAATCAACGAATTTTTATCGATCTATGGTGCCGTTTTTTTCTCCGGAAGATCAAAAGCATCTGACCGGAAAGAGCATGAAAGGATCGCATGCATTTTTGCAGGAACACTACGGTTTGGATATGTCCTATGAGGATTTTCTCCAGCGAAATCACGATATGGCGGTCGAAAATATTTATAAAAAATGTTCTTTGTTGCCCGGAGTTCGAGACTTTCTCGAACATCATTCTGGGAAAATTCCGATGGCGATCGCGAGCTCTTCTCCACACAAATGGATAGATGTGGTGGTTGAGCGGTTGGAGTTGGCTCCTTACTTTCAAGCGATTGTTTCTTCGGACGACGTAGATGGTCGCGGAAAACCGTTGCCGGACATATTCCTTTTTGCTGCTTTGCAACTGGGTTTTGAACCCAAGGATTGTTTGGTTCTCGAAGATACGGATAACGGAGTCCGTGCCGCCAAAGCCGCTGGGATGGAAGTATGGGCTTTGCGAAATGGATTTAATGATGTGCAGGATTTTACGCTCGCGGATCGAGTTTTTGATGATTTTGGCGCATTAAATATTTTGTAATCTTAGAATCTGTTGTATAACGAGATCTCTTAGTCTTTTGATTTTATGAGCAACGTACCTATCCGGACTCCAGAACAATTAGCTCTGATGCGATATTCAGGGCAGATTCTCCAGAAAGCACAACGCGCTATGAAAAAGGCGTGTGTGGCAGGGACGACGCTCTTGGAATTGGATGCGATCGCGGAGCATGTGATCCGGTCAGAAGGAGCGGTTCCCGCGTTTAAAGGGTTTCAGGGATTTCCAAATACGATTTGTTCGATGGTAAATTCTGAAGTTGTGCATGGGATTCCAGATAATCGAAAATTGCAAGAAGGGGATTTGGTATCGATTGATTGTGGATGTTTTTGGAAAGGATGGTGTGCGGATGCTGCTTTTACAGTGATTATTGGTGGCGAAGATAAAAATCCAGAACGGGCAAAATTTTCTTCTACCGTAAAAGAAGCTCTTGAGCGAGGTTGTCAGGCGGCAAAAGATGGAAACACACTGGGAGATGTTGGTTTTATTATTCAAAAAACAGTTTTGGATGCGGGATACTCGATTTGTGAAGAATATACAGGACACGGACTCGGACGTGAAATGCACGAATCCCCGTATGTATATAACTATGGAAAACCGGGAAAAGGAATGAACTTGAAATCGGGAATGACGTTTGCGATAGAGCCTATCGTAGCGTCTGGAAATCCGAGTGTGAAAACCCTCAAAGATGGCTGGACAGTCGTCACCGAAGATGGACGTGATGCATGTCAGTGGGAGCATTTTGGGGTGGTGACGCCGGATGGTTTGGAGATTTTTGCGTAGTTATTGCATTTTTCTTGAATTTGTTTTCTATATATAGTATAATGTAAAGGAAGTTTTTAGACTTATGTATAAAAAATGGCACAAGAAAATCTTGGATCGGGAGAAAATAAAATAGATCGTCGAGAATTTGTAAAGGAGTCAATTCGGAAATCGATGGGATTGCTTTCTTTTTCGATTGCCGGAGAGGTTGTTTTGGCAACAGATAAAATCTTAAATGGAAAAGAGAAGAAAGAAACCAATGAAGGAGATCCGGATAAAATTTTGAACGAGGTTTTGGTTCTTATTCGAGAAAATCATCTCGAAAATTGGCTCCAGAATGAATCGAAGGCTTCTGAAGCACTCTATCATTTGAGAGATTATGTCGCAAAGGGATATGAGAATAAAGAATTGGAAAAACAAAATAAGGAAAAACAAAAGGAATTGGGCGGGTATTTGAATTCGATTTCGGATACAAAAAAAATTGAAGTCGCATTTACTCAGACAAAATCAAAATTGGATCAATTGTTAGGAGCGATGAAAGAGTCAATTGGAAAAGAGTATGATCATAACAATAAGGAGATCGATGTTTTTGGTGATGAATACAACAAAAGACGAGGAGCGCATTATGAAGATATATTGCTGAGTGCTCGGCGGTGGCGGACAAAGTTTGGAAAAATAAAAGCCCTTTCGACTCAATGGAATGAAGCAGCGTTTAAAACTCGTTATGACCAATTGGAGGATCAAATCAAAAGTTTGGAGATAAAATTGGGGAATACACAGAGAGTGTTAGATCGTATACAAAAAACATTAGATGCTGAGGATTTCAAAAAAAGAAGTAAAGAGGCTAAAAATCGAGTAAAAGCAGGGAAAGAAAAGCAAGAACGATTGTTGGAATTTAATAAGTCCGAGATAGAAGGGCTAAAAAGAGAACGAGAAATGGTGAAAGAGATTGAGGTATTTGTGAATAGCACCGGGGTTCTCAGCGAAGTAAACACCTCTATTCAGCAGTCAGAAAATTTCATCAAGGCTCGATTGGATAAATCAGCAAAGGTTTTAACACTTTTATATTCAGGTGATACAAACAAACTGAGAGAGCTGAAATTGGTGAAGTACTAGTTTTTTTATTAAAAGAAAAAGGGGCTGTTTTCGGACTTTGCATTTTATCTTTTTTCTTTACAATGAAAGCGTTTACGTTTAATCGTTGTACTATGAAAAAATTACTTGGAATCGGATTTATCATCGGGACCTTATTTTTGGTGACCGGATGTGGGAGTAGAACAGAAATTAGCTCTCAAAAACTTCAACAGGGAGCAGAGATTTTGGCACAAGCAAAACAAGCCGCTGATAGCGAGGATTGGGTATTGTCAGAATCAAAACTTAGAGAAGTACTCGCCTTGTTTCCCGAAGAGGGATATGAAAATGAACGTATCAGTGCTTTGAAAGTGCTTGTTTCTGTATTGAGAAAACAAGAAAAATACGATGATGCGATAGACGCAATGGGAATGCAACGAGAACTACTGTTGGCTCAAAAAGATGAGCTTGGGGCGGCGAATGTGTTAAACGAAATGGGCGTTCTCCGTGCCGAGCAAAAGATGTACGAAAAAGCGATGGAGATGTATGACCAGTGTTATGCGGAGCTCGAATCAATCGGGCACGATAATGCAATTGCCATTAAGAATAATATGGCAGATATCAAACGATTACAGGGGAAGTATGATGAAGCCCTCGCTTTATTAGCTGAAATCAAACCTCTCGCGGAACAAAAAAATATGACGGAAATACAAGGATTTATCGCCCTGACAGAAGGAGAAATCTTTGAGGATCAAGGGAAAACAGACGAAGCAAAAGCTGATTTTGAAGCCGCAAAGGCCTTCTTTGAAGAGGCGAATAGTGGAGCCATGTTGCTCGCAAAAGAAAAACTAGAAGGCGTTTCTTCTGCCGAGCCAGTACCCGACTGTTTTGCAAATGCCACCTGGGAAAGCGGAGCTTGCGTGTGTGAGGATGGATATGGAATCAGTTTGAATGGGCAATCTTGTATCCGAATCCCAGACAATGCTCATTATGTACAAAGTCCAACGGATGTATGGCTTTGTGATGCGGGATTTCAAGAAGTGGGAGACCAATGTTTTCCCACAAAAGAATTGAAATAATATACTCATTGGTCATTTCAGCGTGTCTGGAATCAGCATAGAAAAATAGTTCGTTAATTTTTAGAGACGTGTTTAATCGCGTCTCTACTTTTTTCTGTAAATTTTGTAACGTTTTTCCGAAAATTCTGTATTTATTTTTGAGTAAAAGAAGGTTTTACTTTTTTGTAAACTCGCTTAAAATCTACTCGTCCTTTTTCTTTCTTATTTCTTAAACCTACCAAAAAAATGAAGAAAGTATTTTTACTCGGTTTGGGGATCGTCCTCAGCGCCGCAATGTTCTCTCCGGCACACGCATTGGTTAACAATGTGCGATGTTGGGAAGACGGATCAGGAAACTCTTGTGATCCATACACAAACTGGCGAAGTATTCGATCTACTGCGATCCAATCTCGAATGAAAGATGATGCTGGGATTTCAGCGATTCGACAATTCGCAGATAAACTTCAAAACCAAAATACAACGTATCTTGGTTACCGATACGATCCTACAACACGAGGATTTCTCAATGGAGCTCGGGATGAAGAGTATTCTGTGTCAGAATACAACGTTACAGACGATTACCGACAACGAAAACTCTTCTCACTTCGAGAAGCACGAGCACGAAAAAACAAAGCAGAATTTCCAGTGCTTGAACGACATCAATGGTGGTGGGAACTTTACTAGTTCTTTCGATCTAGATTAAAAGAAAAGCCCCTTGATGGGGCTTTTTTTATTGTTCGTTTTTCTGATTTTCTTCCTTTATTACGTTTCGGAGAAGTGGGCCGAGATCATTCATCATCCAATTTCTGTATAGGTTTAAATTATCCCAATCTTTTGTATTAATGCAGTGTGCGATCACGTTTTTCGTTTCTATAAGTGTCTGATCGAGTTCTTCA